>CBFCXB010000479.1:0-2459 GCA_965601905.1 uncultured bacterium
GCGACGACGACGAAGAAATCGGCATCGAGCGACTTCAGGAGCCTCTCCGTTTCCTCGTCGCGGAAGCTCTCTACGACGTTTACCGGGAGCCCCCGCTGTTCGGCCGCCCGCCGCACCGGGGTCGGCGTCGTACGCCTGCCTCTGCCCGACGGTCGATCCGGCTGCGAAAAGACAAGGAACGGCTTGAATGCGGATGATTCGAGGGTGAGAAGCGATGGAACGGCAAAGTCGGGGGACCCGAAAAAAACCACCCGTGCCATATTACGTTTCCCGGTTACTACCGTGCAGCAGGTGCCGCAGTTTCGTTCTGATGAGGGCCTTCGTTGCAAGGGAGAGGCGATCGACGAACAGAATGCCGTCGAGGTGGTCGATCTCGTGCTGCATGATCCTGGCGACCATGCCGCCGATCTCCATTCGCTGCTCACGCCCCTCCCCGTCTTGATACGCCACCACGATCGAAGTGGGTCGAATGACATTACCCCGTATGTCGGGAACGCTGAGACACCCCTCCTCGAAGGATTCCGTCTCGGACGATACCGCAACGATGCGAGGATTGATCATGGTGGTTAATGTTTCTTCATTCTTCGGTTCGGGATTCACGACGGCGATCCGCTTTGAAACACCGACCTGCGGCGCGGCGAGTCCAACCCCACCCTCGACGAGCATCGTCTCGACCATCTGCTCGATAAAGGGTGCAAGCTCGCTGCCGAACTCCTTGACATCCTCCCCTTTCGTGCGGAGTACCCTGTCGCCGTATATCCTGATCTTGAGGGATGACATTGCGGTCAGCCACACCTCCTCTACACCGTCCTCTTAATCTTCCTTCTGCGCGATTACCGACGCAATGGAGCTCTTGACGAGTTCTATCTTCACATTCTCGGTAATACGCAGCACGATGATGTGCTCCTTCACGTCGGCGACGGTCCCGTATATACCGCCGTTCGTCACGATACGATCACCCTTCTTGACCGCCGCGATCATCCCCTGGTGCTGCCTCTGCTTCTTCTGCTGGGGACGGATCAGGAGAAAATAGAAAAGGACAAAAATAAGCAGAATAGGGATGAGGCTCGTGTACAGCGAGGTACCGCCCTCTCCGGAACCCGATCCGCTCAGGGCAAAGATCAAATTCAGCATGCTTCCTCCTTCAACATGACGCCGCCGATTACCCGGCTCCACCATAGCGGGCGTAAAACGCCTCCCGCCACTGGTGGAAGCGGCCATTACGTATAACTTGCCGCATTTCAGAGAGTAAATGCAAGTAAAAATGGAGACTGTGATATGTTGCGAGCCGTGGTCCGAGAAGCTCGCCGGTGTTGAAGAGATGGCGGATGTAGCTCCGGGAGTATGTGCGGCACGTTTCACAGTCGCAGTCGGGATCGATGGGCCCGAAATCACGGGCATATACTGCGTTCTTGACGACGAGCTTGCCGCGCGAGGTGAAGACGGTGCCGTTGCGTGCGTTTCTCGTGGGCATCACGCAATCGAAGAGATCGACGCCGCTAGCGACCGCCTCTACGATATCCTCGGGAAACCCGACACCCATCAGGTACCGCGGTTTCTCGGGCGGCAGGAGAGCCGCGGTGAGCTCTACCACGGCGCGTGTCTGCTCTTTCGGTTCCCCGACCGAGGCGCCGCCGATCGCATACCCGGGAAAATCACAGGCGGTGATCTCCCGGGCGGAAAGCTTCCGCAGATCGGAATAGACGGACCCCTGAACGATACCGAAAAGGACCCGCTCGTATCCGCCCGCCGTCACCCGTACACCCGCCTGCGATACGCTCCGTTCCGCCCAGAGTGTGGTGCGGCGCACTGCATCGGCGGCGGCCCGGCGATCGCACGGGTAGCTCGTGCACTGGTCGAGGACCATCATGATATCGGAACCGATTGCAAGCTGGATGTTCACGACGCGCGCCGGCGTGAGCAGGTGGGACGAGCCATCGAGGTGGGATTTGAACTCGACCCCCTCGTCTGTGATGGTGCCGAGGTCGGCAAGACTGAACACCTGGTATCCGCCGCTGTCTGTGAGAACGGGACGATTCCACGACATGAACCGGTGTATTCCCCCCGCTTCCGCGATCAATTGCTCCCCCGGCCTGAGATAGAGATGATACGTATTGGCAAGAACGATCTCCGCTCCCATCTCGGCGAGGTCGCGCGAGGAGACCGTTTTCACCGTCCCCTGCGTTCCGACCGGCATAAAGGCCGGCGTCTCGACAAGGCCGTGATCGGTCGTGATCCGCCCGAGGCGCGCCCCGCTGGGGTCGGTGGCAACGAGATCGAATCGGAAAGGCACGATGCGGGGCCTCCCATCACCTGATGTACATCACATCACCGTAGCTGTAGAAACGGAACTTTCTTGATATGGCCCAGTCATACACCCGCAGAATCTCCTCCCTGCCGGCGAACGCGGCGACAAGCAGCAGCAGGCCGGAGCGCGGCAGATGGAGATTCGTGAGAAG
>CBFCXB010000480.1:0-2459 GCA_965601905.1 uncultured bacterium
GTCCTCGATCACCACGGGGCGCGCATCGACGGGCACTTCCGGATCCCACCGGTCCGGATAAACGCTGTGGGCGTCGTTATCGGTTATCCTGGCATCCGCAAAGATGCACCATTTGCCGATTTCAACACTCTTCCGGCAACCGACCCTGACGCCGTTGAGAAAAGTGTGTGACCCGACGCGAATCACCGCCCGTTCCGTGTAGGTGTAGAGCGTATTGATCTTGAAGGGACCTCCCTCCACGATCACGTCATCGCCCAACTCGCACCGCCCCGGTCCGCGCACAACGAACCTGTCCCTGACCCGGAAATTGCGCCCGCATGAGAATCGTGACGAGCGCCGTGAATAGATATACTTGTACCATTCCCCCTTGATTCTCGACTTGATATAGTAGACGCCCGCCCGCGGGTCCCTGATCCCTTTCAACAGACGCGACGTGTTCGCGTTCATAGGTCACCCCCGTGCAATGCATCGCGGCGGATGTCCGAACGTATGTAGAGATACTTCCCCCGCTCCGTCAGGGGGATATCGTCGACATACCGTATCTCGCACCGCAGAGCCCCGCCGGTCATTTCATCTATACGTTTCCTCACACCGTCCAGCCATTCGGCCGTGGCGGGGGAAAAATCATCCGCCTTGATGACGTACAGAATGACTTCGTCGATGACCGGCTGATAATACTGATACCGGTCTATACCCTCGCACCCATAGAGCAGGTGCATGAGCGTCGTGCCGTGTATGATATCACCACTCGGCGTCGGGAAGTTGTCCACAACCCGTGAGATATCAAGGTCAAGAAGGGGAAATCCCCGGCCGCACGGGCACTCTCCCTCTTTGAGCCTTCCGGTGTCGTTATTCATATACCGGATGAGGGGAAAGCCATAATTCCATAAGGAGGTTACAATGAAATAGTCTTCGTTCGTACCGCCTTTTTCCGTTTCGATGTATGCAAAATCGCTCATCCGGTGCATTTGGCCATGCGGGCACTCGAATGCCAGATGAAGGGCCTCCACGCAGCCATACATATCGTACACCTTGCAATCGAAGACCTCTGAAATCAACTCCCTCTGGAAGGGGTACAGCTTCTCGGTAGTCGTGAAGACTCCCTTTACCGATGGACAAGCGCCACCACGCATTTTGAGGAATCGGGAAAAATGATATATGGCACTCGTATAGCCGTAGATAACGGCCGGTTTAATCTTGATGCACCGGCGGCGCCACTCATCCATTTTTTCCACCCCGTATCGGCTGGTATCGAAGTAATAGCGTCGGCGGAGACGTTGGCGCATCATCTGCTGCCATCCCGGTGCCGCGAGAAGGTTCTCGGGGTATGCCCAGAGATTCACGATAGGTTCCCCGACGCGATATCCCGCCATCATGAAACACCTTAGCAAGCCGGCCTCGCTCTTGTACCAGTACCTCCTGTCATAGAATATATTGAGCGGAGCGCCGGTCGATCCCCCGGTGGATTTCGGGAACAGGTCGCCGCGCGGGATATTGCGCGCGATGAATTTCTCCCGGTTCTTCACGACCGTCCCTCTCCTGAGAACGGGCAGCTTCTTTAGATCCTCGAGGGAGGTGAAATCGGAAGGGGTGAGCGAGAGTTCCCTGAACAGCTCTCCGTAGTACGGAACATGCCGGAAAGAGTGCTGAAGCAGCTCATGCAGCCTCTCGAATTGATACCGCTCTGCCTCGGCTCTCGACAGATACGGGAGATCCGCGATCTCGTCGAGGTACCGTAGCGTATCGTCCTTCTTGAAGAGGTTGATCGCCGGCTGGACCACTGTTCCCCAGAAGGGCGTGGATTGGAAACGATGCGCCATATATACCATCCGTGGAAACCGTTATCCCGAAGCCTACATCTTCCAGAGATGAAAGGCTAATACAAGACATTATATATATCAAGAACATATGTCCTGGAGAATTATCATAGCATTCCGCAGTTTTCTGCGTCTGATTCTCCTAATGAACGGAGAATAAGCGAATAAGACGCGGAATGGCCATCGCATCGAATATGGATTTCGGCGCGTGAAACTTCCCGGTAGAGAAAAGCAGTCGGGTGTGGCGAAGCGGTTCCTTCGTGTTCCGGACTTTCGTTTTTTCCATATACGAGTTGACATTGTTTGAATTGCTCATGTATAATGCATCTTTAATCGGCTAACCAAACCAAAAACAGATGGGGGCAATCATGAAAAAAAGGAATAGCCTATGGTTGTTCTGCGCGGGCGCGCTCTTCGCAATAGTCGGCTCGGCAATCCCGTGCTCGGGGGACACGTGGAATGTGCCGACGCCGGTAGCGACCATCCAGGCCGCCGTAGATTCAGCAGCGAGCGGTGACTCGATACTTGTGGCGGCGGGCTCATACACGGGGGACGGATTCCGCGATATCAGCGTCAGCGGAAAAAACGTGATCATAATCGCGGTGGGCGGCTCGGTCAACATCGATTGCGAAGGGTGGGAGA
>CBFCXB010000481.1:0-2454 GCA_965601905.1 uncultured bacterium
AGAGGGCGGCCGCGAGGACGGGATCGAGTCCGCCGACGGACCCGATAAGCACGCGCGCCGTGTGCTTTATGGCGCCCCAGCGGCGCGTGTGTTCCGGTGTGTTCTCCGGCCATCGACGTGCCGCGGCGGCGGCTACGAGCTCGTCCGGCGGGGCCGTGGGGAGCGTGAGGATCGAGAGCGGTTTCCGGGCCGGAGTGTCGGTGGGAGCGACGGGCCTCGCGGCGCGCGAAGGTCCGTGCCATTCCGACAATACGCCGTCCTTCCCCCTGAAAACGGCGAGCGGCACACCGGCGGGCGTCATGTCGAACCGCGCGATCGATTGTTCGTCCCTCGCCCAGTCCCCGGCCGACGACACGGTAAAGAGGAGGATGCGGTCCATGCCGAGGGGGCTGACCTCCCGTATCCTTGATTGCACGAGGAAGCTGTCCACCGCGACCGTGCGCGCTTCCGGGACGATGCACCGGTGGGAGGGTACGAGCTCGGCTTCGCGCCCGAAATGGAGTAGATGGAGGAACGGGATAACCGGGTGCGCGAGCGAGAGCGTGATCCCGCCAGTGTAACGCATTAACTTTTCAATGATTACACCGGAGAGCACTTCGTTCAGCTCGTATGCGAGCGCATATGCGGCCAGGCTGTTCACGGCGGAATCATAGGGGGTGCGCCGGCCCATGTCAAACGGATAGGGCGAATGCCCTATAATGACAGCGGCGAGAAAGTTTCACTTTACTTTTTCATGTCGGCTACAATTTGTAGTAGGAGGCTCGAATACGGATACAGGATGAAGATTCGTTACGGTCTCCGGCTGAATCAACGAAATGAGGGGCGGCAACGAAGGTATTCATCAGGGTTTTGAGCCTGTTGCACAAAGTGTACGAATCGTTGTAAGTCCTTATTTTTAGTCTGGACTGCAACCGATTTTATTGGACTTACGTCAACTGCCGAGGTTTGTGCAACAGGCTCTTTTGTTGATTTTTTTTCGCTGTGATGTTTTGGGGGGGCGCAACTATAAACGATGAGGTGTGTTACATATCCATTCCGCTACGCGAAGGAGGTGATGGACGGAAACAAGGCATAATGGTTGTTTCCGTTGTGTGACAGGCGTATCCAACGCTCGGAGCGTAAAGATTTTCACTTGAAGAAAGGGCTGCAATGAAGAAAGTTACGTTACTCGCGATCGCACTGCTCCTCGTCGCTGGGACTGCCAACGCCCAGTTCATCGGCCTCTACACCGATGACACCCGCACCAGTTGGTGCGTCTCCAATGCGTCACAATCCTATATAGTAGAGGTGTAGATCATGTGTCTGCCGGGCAGCCTCGGCCAGATGTACGCTGAGTTCAAGCTGGACAATCCGGCCAACGTCTTCCCGGGCACGGCCACCTTTAACGAGGTGTTGATTTCGGTGACTCTGGGTACTTTGGACACTGGTGTCAGCGCCTGCTACATCGCCTGCCAGTACAACTGGCACTGGATCGCGCATCGTACGTACATGGTGACGAGCTCGGTGCAGTCGATGATCGAGATCCGCCCGCATCCGGATACGGGTTTGTACTTCGCGAACTGCGAAGAGGATTATCCGATGGAGCCGTGCACCGTGCTGTCGAACCTGTACCTCAACTACGGCCCCGAGGAGCCGGAGTGCCTGGGTACGGCAACCGAGAGTGCGAGCTGGGGTGCTATCAAGAGCATGATCGAATAACGATTCTTTTCTTGATATTATTGGAAACGGAAACGGCCTTCCCGGTGGGAAGGCCGTTTTTCTCTTTGAAAACGCCCCCTCGTGATTTTTTCGCCTGACCGGCTTTATCATTTTGACAAGACGGCCGTCCGGTTATAAGGTTGTCCACGTTCCGCAATTATCGATTTGCGGCTCAGCGGCAGCCAGATGCTGGCCGCTGCAGCCGTAATTCGATGGCGAGGCGCGAAGCGTGCGCGCCATCGAATGGTGTACGGGGAGTTCAACGGAGAGGCGTAATGATACGAAGCATGACGGGATTCGGCAAAGATGAGGCGCACATCGCCGGTGGATCGGTTACCGTCGAGGTCCGCACTGTGAACCACCGTTTTCTCGACTGTTCGATTCGTCTGCCCCGCGCCATGGGCAGCTACGAGATAGAGATCGAACGCATTGTGCGAAAGAAGATTCGGCGCGGACACGTCTACATTACCGTATCGCTCGATCGATCCCTCGAGTCGGGCGGAGTCGGCGTCAATCGTGATCTTCTCACGAGGCTGTACCGTGAGCTCTCAGGCATCGCCGAGCGTGAGGGGATACCGGGTACGGTGGATGTCAATGCACTCCTGTCGATACCGGACATCCTTGTCACCGGGAATGACGCCGTACCGGAATCGCGTCTGTGGGGCGCCGTGCGGACGGCGCTCGTGGGGGCGCTCGGGAAATGTTCCGAGATGCGCGCGGTGGAGGGCGCCGAGCTGGCGCGTGACATCGGTGGCA
>CBFCXB010000482.1:0-2440 GCA_965601905.1 uncultured bacterium
TCACGGCACCGTTATAGAGGATTTCGTCGCGCAGTACCGAAATGGTAGGACGCCGAACCCATGCATCGTATGTAACGAGAAGATAAAGTTTCCCGCACTCGCCGAAGCTGCCGATCGTCTCGGTCTCTCGTACATTGCCACCGGACACCATGCACGCATCGTGCGTGGACCGCGCGGCAGGCCCTATCTCGCCGCCGCCGCGGACGCGCGGAAGGATCAGTCGTACTTTCTCTACCGCGTGCCGGTGGCGCTGCTCCAGAGGAGCCTTTTCCCCGTCGGTGTCATGCAGAAGGCGCGGGTGCGCCGTATTGCGGCTCGAGCGGGAATCGAGCTGACCGCCTCGCGTGAGAGCCAGGACGTCTGTTTTCTCGAGGAGGGCGATCTCAGCGCCTTTCTGGATCGTTACATCGAGAGCGCGAGGGGCGAGGTGGTCGATGAGGCGGGGCGCGTGCTGGGGAGCCATCGGGGGATATGGCGATATACCGTCGGTCAGCGGCGTGGTCTCGGGATCTCCGCCGCATCACCCCTGTACGTGAAACGGATCGATCCGCGGCGGAACAGGATCATTTGCGCTCCGGAAGAGGAGCTCTATGCGGACACCGTCCGCTGCCGCAGCGTGAGACTTCGGAGCCGATCCGTCACACCGCCGCTCGCGGCCAAGATCAGGTATCGGCACCCGCCCGTTTCTGTGGCGGAGATCACCCGCGGGGACGGTGTTCTCACCGTAACATTCGAGCAGCCCCAGCGGGCTCCCACTCCCGGTCAATCGCTCGTTCTGTACCGCGATGGGATCGTGATGGGAGGAGGCATCATAGAGAGTGTCAGCGGGGAATCGGCGTGAAGGGAGCATATCGTACAAAGCGCCGTCGCGGAGCCGGACTCATGGAACGGAATGCGGGATTTGCGATCGTAATGGTCTGCGCAATCAGCCTACTCCACATGCCGCCGGCCGAGGCCGTCGCCGACGGTGATCGCGGCACCGAACGCACGATACGCTCCTCCTGTGGGGCGTTCATCATCCATTATCCCACGCGTCTCGACGCGATGGCCGAGACGATAGAGGAATTCCTCTGCGAGTCGGCCGGCGCTATCGCATCTACGGTGGGACTCGAATCGATCGATACGATTACCGTGCTGATCGCACCCGACATCGAGGGGTACCGTCATCTGCACGGCGGGAGGCTCCCCGACTGGAGTGCGGCGTACAGCGACATCCGCCTCCGGGTGCTGGGACTCAATTCCCGGGCCGTCACCCGGATGCGAAGGCCGACACGGATATTGATCCGCCACGAGCTCTCGCACCTCCTTCTCGCCCAGCGGCTGGGCGGCGTCCGCTGCCCGGCATGGTTCCTCGAGGGGCTGGCCATGATGCAATCGGGGGAATGGGGATTCGGCGACGAATGGCGGCTCGCGAGCCGTGTCGTAAAGAGGGAGATTCCGTACCTCGAGGATCTGGAGGGACGGTTCCCCGTCGATGCGGACGATGCGGCGTTTGCTTACGGGATCAGCTACATCGCCGTCCAGGAACTGTTGCACGAGCGCCCCGGAGACCTCATCACCTTCACGGCATTCATCCGCGAGCTTGGTGATTTCGATGAGGCGTTCGCCACTACGTTCGGCGAGACTCCGGAACATTTTGACGGAAGACTTCACATCATCGTGCACAAACGCTACCGGAATATCGGCACATTGATCCAGACCACGCCGTACTGGCCGTTTGTGGCACTGCTGTTTGTTCTCACGTACTTGATCAGGCGGCACCGGAACCGGCGCAGGCTCTGCGAGTGGGAGCGGCGCGAGGCGGAGGATATGTGAACCGGAGCGCGGCATGCGCCCGGCCCCCGCGCGATCCCGTGTGTTTCTCTTTTAATTGACAGTCGCTGGTCGGACTTATTATACTGAGCGAAAATCCTTTTACCGCAAGAGGAGTCATTTTTTCTGCGGAGGGCTAGTCCTAATTGGTAAGGCAGCGGATTTGAAATCCGCCGGGCGCAAGCCCTTGGGGGTTCGAATCCCTCGCCCTCCGCCAGGGAACCGATAAAAGAAGAGATGCGGAGAGGTGGCCGAGTGGCTGAAGGCATCCGCCTGCTAAGCGGTTGTAGGGGTAATACTCTACCGAGGGTTCGAATCCCTCCCTCTCCGCCATGTTTTCCTCCGGGCCTCCTTTTTTAAGGTTGCATCGCCGGCCCCGGAGGGATATAACAACCACGGACGAATCGCGACGAGGAGGTGATCGTATGGAGCACCGTTTCGAGATACGGCACGTTCCACTCTGGCCGGCGGTACGGGTCGCCTTCATACTTTTTCTCGTCATCGGAATACTGTTCGCGATCCTGTATGCCGTGATCATCACCGGTATGGGATTTCTCGCGGGGACCCTCGGTGAGTCGGCCTTTGGCGAGGATCTCGGATTGATGAAGAATCTTGGATTCGTGATGAT
>CBFCXB010000483.1:0-2433 GCA_965601905.1 uncultured bacterium
GTCGATCCTTCGAAGCCGGGGCTCTGGTGCAGCCTGCCGTGCATTCTCGTGCCGCCCGGTGCGGTCGTCGTGCCGAATATGCTGTGCCCCTCGATTTCGTATTCGAGTCCCTCGGGGAGCCGTATCCTGATATCGCCGAAAACCGAATCGAGATCCAGCCTGCCGGGCTCGGTGATCCGCTCGATTCCGCTGAGATCGATCACGAGGTCGCCGAACACTCCCTTTATATTCCCCCGCGAGAATTCCTTCCCCACGGCCTTGATCCGCGTATCGCCGAAGACGGTCGAGTACTCGAGGCGCGGGGAGGCGTCCTCGGTGACGTTATCGCCGAATACGGTGAAGCTCTCACCCTCCAGCGATGCTTTCCGGCCGCGCCGTATCGCCCGGTATCCCCACCAGATGAGAAGGAGTCCGAAAAGCAGTCCGATGATTCTCCAAAAATCAAAGACGCCCGCGGCGTGGAGGATGATGACCAGCCCGATGACGATGAGTATGATTCCCCAGCGCATGCTTCCTGAATGGTTACTCATGAGTCGCCTCCCTCCGGGCCGCCCTGATCCGAATCGCTCTCACTCGAGCGTGCCCTGAACCCACGCAACAGCAGCAGCGCGCCGATCACGATGAGACCGATCGCCCAGGCGTAGCGCACCGAGTGGTTCATCGACTGGAGCAGGAAGATGACGCCGATGACGGTGAGGATGCCGGCCGGAACGAGCAGGCCCCGGTCACGTTTCCCCAGGAGAAACATCATGTAGAATCCGAAGGCGGGTGCCAGGATGAAGAACGGCCACAGGTAGTTTATCGTGTACCAGCCGTTCCGCGCCGCGTAGTTGAGGACGAGTCCCACCGTGAGGAGCACCGATCCGGGCATGAGGACCCCGACGTCGCTCCGGTCGAAGAGAAATCCGAGCCAGAAGATGATGCCGAGGAAGATGATGACGTACGTCCAGATAATATCCCAATCGATACGAAAAACTCCCGTGCTGTGCAGTATGATGATTACGCCCAGGGCGATCAAAATGAGACCCGGCACGACGGAATGACCCTTACAGTTCATGCGGTCACACTCCTTTCTTATCCATCAGCGCGAAGAATCGTTCGATCTCCTCCTCGCTGTTGTACAGGTGGGGACTGAGGCGCACCGAGCCGTCCCGGAGGCTCACGACGACCCCGCCCGCGAGAAGATGAGTGATCAGTTGCTCGGGGTGCATATTCCGGTGGCGGAAGCAGAGTATCCCGGATCGTTCTCCCTCCTCGCGCGGGCTGGTAACCATGTGCCCACGCTCCGTGAGCCCCGAGGCGAGCATTTCCGTGAGCGTGAGAATGCGCTCCTCGACGTGCTCCATGCCGATCTCCGCGAAGCGCTCGATCGAGGCGCCGAGTGCAAGGATGCCGTGCATGTTCGAGGTGCCCTCCTCGAAGCGCGCCGCCTCGTCTCGGTAGGTGAAATCGTAGTGTAAAAAGTTCTGCGAGTCGACGACCCCGGTCCAGCCGGGATTCCAGACGTCGATCTCATCGAGCAGCTCCCGCCGGATGTAGAAGATCCCGATGCCGGGGGAGGCGAGGAGCCACTTGTGACCGCCGGCCGAGAGGAAATCGACCGGAAGCGAGCCGAGATCGCACCGCAACGCCCCGAGCCACTGTATCCCGTCGACGTGGAGGTAGATGCCGCACTCGCGGCAGAACGCGCCGAGCCACTCGAGGTCGATCAGGTAGCCCGTTGAGAACTGCACCGCGCTCACCGTCACGGCCCTCGTCCGCTCATCGCATGCGGCGGTCAGCATTTCGGCCGTGACCCTGCCGTCGACCGGCTCGACCATCTTGAGCCCGACGCCGCGCTCACGCAGCGCCATCCAGGGGTAGACGTTGGTGGGAAATTCGAAGGAGGGGATGACGACGTTGTCGCCGCCCCGCCACCGGATGCCCTGCGATGCGATCAGCACGCCCTGGTTGGTGTTCTTGGTGAATGCGATCTCCCGCGGTTCGGCGCCGACGAAGCGGGCCACATTACGCCGAATCTCCTCGATCCGCTCGAAAAGACGCTCACCGCACAACATCCCCTCGCGCTGCATATCCCGCGAGAGGCCGTCGATCGCCTCGCGGACCCTGGTCGAGATCGGCCCGACCGCCGCGTTGTTGAGATAGATATACCGCTCCGTAATGGGAAATTCGGCGCGGTAGCGCCCCCATTGAATCGATTTCGTCGTACTCTTCACATCGGTCTCCATGAGCCGCAGCACCTCGCCTCACTCTTATGTGACCGATAAAACTCCTCGCTGCGTTCCCACGTCCCGCTGCGTTCCCACGTCCCGCTACGCTCCCACGTCCCGCTGCGTGCCGGCCTCACAATGGAGTGACCGGCGCGCTCCGTACGGCGTAAGCTCGCACCGCGCTACTCCGCGGGATACCCCACCGTCTGCGCGAAAACCACCT
>CBFCXB010000484.1:0-2429 GCA_965601905.1 uncultured bacterium
AGTATCGGCAGGGCCACGAACTCCGTGGTGCCCGGTGCGACCGTCGTCTCGATCAGGACGAGGCACTTCGGGGGTATCTTCTCCCCGATGGTGCGCATCGTCGCCTCGAGCGCCTCCATGTCGGCCTCGCCCGAGCGCATGTCGCCCAGCTCGTGCTTGCTGTAATCGCACTGCACATCGACCACCACGCAGTCGGCGAGCGTGAGGCAGTCGCTGTTGTAGGTGGCGACGAGCGTCTTCTTCCGGAGGACGCACCGTGCGATCATCTCGTCGACTTCGGGGTCCTCGGCCTTGACGGGGGAGTGCCCCCGATTGAGCAGTGGAATCTTCCAGTAACTGCGCGTGCTCGGCCGCTGGCAGCCGATGACGAACTTGCTCGGGCGCCCCCGCCGGTCCTCGGTGTCGGCGATGATGGCCGCCATGACGGCGCCGACGAATCCCACCCCCATCACGACGACTATCTCCTTGCCCTCCTCACGCGCCGCACCTGCAAGTTTCTCGAGACGCTTGAACTCCGCGGCGTAGCGCTGAGGCCGGGGAATCGTAAACTTCTCTCCATCCGGACTGACAGAGTACGCAGCGGTACTTTCCCGTTTCGGTGACATTGCCGTTCTTCGTGCCATCTGGCGTGACCTCCTTGCTGCCGGTTCACCGGCGCGACTGGACGTGCCTGCGTTTAGGTCCCCAGGAATCATATTCGATCGAATGCGCACCTTGTATACCGTCGCCCGCCGATGCACCCACGGTACCACGCATCAGATCTTCCTCGCGAGAATAATCAGCGTGCTTCCGAGCCGGCGAATGCCCCATAAGCGCTCCAGAACCGATTCGAAAAATCTGCATAGGGGAAAGAGCACATCCGGCACGTTCTTCAATACGAACAGGATCGTGCGTGTCTCGACGACCTCGAAGCCGCTCTCTTCGAAGAGATGCACCAGCACGGCCGCCGGTACGGGGCGGTGATATCGGTACGGGTGGTAGTCCTCCCTGGGCACCTCCCCCACCGGATAGCACATCGCCGGAAAGAATTTCTTCAATATGGGCGTCCTGACGATGAATCGCTTGCCGCGTTCAACCAGTGAATGGTAGTTCGGCGTCGAAAGGGCGACAAAACCTCCCGGGGCCGTGACACGGGCGATCTCCGATACGGCACGCCGCCTGTCCGCGCAGTAGATGTGCTCGAATGTCTCGACGCTCGTTGCGGCACTGAAGACGGCATCGGGAAAGGGAAGATCACTCACATCGGCACAGGCGAGGACGGCCGGATAGCCGTTGGCGCCTGCGATGCGACGCGCGGCGAGAAAATCGTTCGCGACGATGTCGATCCCGAACGCCTCGAATCCGGCGCGGTGCAGGAGATAGAGATTGTACCCCCACCCGCATCCGATATCGAGTGCGCGTCCGCCCCACCGCCGCCCGAGGAGACCCGTGACGGTCTCGAAGCGCCTCCTGCTGAGGTGGCGCCTTGCACGGGATCCCAGGTACCAGTTGCCGAGAAGTGGAGGGAATCGCTCGGGCTCTATGTCGCCCGGTACGACGAGCTCCGGTGCGCTCATCCGTCATCCCCCCCCGTCCGCCCATCCCGCTCGAGTCGGTACAGCACATAGACCACCGGATCGGGCTTTCGTATGCCGAGATTGGCAACGGTCCCCCGCATCACCTCGGTGAACCGGACACCCCTGATGGTCCGCCCGTCAAAACGGGCCGGCTCCGCGCTCCGGTCGACGAGGAAATCGGGCTCAAAATCGAGATAGAGGCCCTCCGCGATGATCCGCTCCACGTCGATCGTTTGTCGCATGCTGTTGATCTCGGGGGTGACGAGCCCGCCGAGATCGAGCACCCGCCTCTGGGAGGTATAGCCGACGGCGCCGATGTCGGGGCATGCAACGACGGCCGCCGTATCGGTGTTCTCGGCGAGCCACCGCCCCATCGGCACGAGAACATCGTGTATACCGTGCGAGAATTCCCGTGTGGGCTCCACGACGTACAAAGCATAGAAGGTCACGTTCTGGATTATAACGATAACGGTGAACGAGGCGAGCACGAGCCACCGCACCGGACGATGCGGGATGTAACGGTCCATCACGTTCGTCATGCCGACGACGCCAAGCAATACAACGAGGGGGGATACCGGTACCAGATACCGGGAAAGAATCTGGAAGTCGAACAGCACGTAGACGATGGGCAGTGCGAATGCCCAGAGCAGGGCGAGCAGTATAGGGGCCCTGCGATCCTGATCGCCGATCGGACCGCCGGCCGCACCGGGCGATCGTTCTCCCCGGGCGGGCGCGAAGAAAAAGAGAAGGGACCTATACGCCGCAAGCCCGATGACCAGGCACGCGACGAGCGCCATCCACGGCACTGCCAGAGTGACGCCCATGATCTTGACCGGGACTATGATGCGAACGAGAAGAGCCGCCGAGAGAACG
>CBFCXB010000485.1:0-2425 GCA_965601905.1 uncultured bacterium
AGGCATCCTCGCAGGGCATGGATGTCAGGATCGTGACGAGCGACAAGGATCTGCTCCAGCTCCTCTCGGATCGTGTTCATGTAATACGTCCCTCGAAGGGAACCGGCCTCACCGACGAGGTCGGTCCCGAGTTTCTCGAGGATAAGTACGGCCTGCGGCCCCCGCAGATTATCGATCTCCTCGCCTTGATGGGGGACAGCTCGGACAACATACCCGGCGTGAGGGGAATCGGTGAGAAAACGGCCCTCCGGCTCCTTCACGACTTCGGTTCTCTCGATGGGATTCTCGAAAAACTCGACGATATCGAGCCAGACCATGTCAAGCGTAAGATCGAAGAGGGCCGCGACGACGCTCTGCTCTCGCGGAGGCTCGTCACGCTGCAGAAGGTGCCGCTCAACGTAGCGCTCTCCGGACTCAGGCCCGCACCGCCCGATGAGGAGCGTCTCACCGAGCTGCTGCTCGACCTGGATTTCCATCAACTGATCCGCGAGCTTTCATTGAAGCCGGGTGCGCGAGGCGAAGAGACGAGATACGAAACGGTCGATGCGGACGGGCTGGAAGCGCTCGCGGGGGAGCTCCGCCGCTCCGGCGAATTCGTGCTCGATGTCGAGACCACCTCGCTCGATGCGATGCAGGCACGGCTTGTCGGCATCTCGTTCTGTATCGAGCAGCGGCAGGCATGGTACGTCCCGGTGGCCCTCGAGCGCCCGTCCGGCTGCGATGGATTGTTCGGCGGCGCGACGGACGATGAGCCCCCCGGAATCGGCATCGATCTGGTACGCGAGAAGCTCGGCCCCGTCCTCTCCGATCGGCGGATCGCCAAGATCGGCCATAACATCAAGTACGACCTGCTCGTGCTCGAATCGCACGGTCTGCCCGTTGCCGGTGCGGCATTCGATACGATGATCGCCTCATACTGCCTCGAGCCCGAGCGCCGGTCGCATTCCCTCGATAATCTCGCCCTCGAATTCTGCAAACACCGGATGATCTCGTACAAGGAGCTGTTCGAGAAAGGCGACAAGAAGCGGGATATTCGCACCGTTTCGCTCCGGAAGCTCGCCGACTATTCGTGCGAGGACGCCGATTACACGATGCGGTTACGGAACATCTTTCAGTCGAGTCTCGCCGGGGAGGGCGTCGAGACGCTCTTTCGCGAGGTCGAGATGCCGCTCAGCATCGTGTTGAAGAGAATGGAACAGGAGGGAGTCGGGATCGATCTCGATGTACTCGCGAAACTCTCCACCGGGGCGGCGCGGCAGATCGAGACGTTGACCGAACGCATCCTCCGCTCGGCCGGTGAAGAGTTCAATATCAATTCCAACAAACAGCTCCAGCACATCCTGTTCGAGAAACTCGGCCTGCCGTCGGCGAGGAGGACCAAGACGGGTTACTCGACCGATGTCGAGGTGCTCTCGGAGCTTGCGCGCGAGCACGAGATCGCGAGGCTCGTCCTCGATTACCGGCAGCTCGCAAAGCTGACGAACACGTACATAGACGCACTTCCCCGCCTCGTGAATCCCCTTACGGGGCGTATCCACACGTCGTTCAATCAGACCGTCACGGCCACGGGGCGACTCTCCTCGAGTGAACCGAATCTGCAGACCATTCCGATTCGGACGGAGCTGGGCAAGCAGATACGGCGGGCGTTCGTACCGCGAGAGGGGAATATCCTCATGGACGCCGATTATTCGCAGATAGAGCTCCGCATCATGGCCCACCTCTCCCGTGACCCCGCCCTCATCGAGGCCTTCAGGGAGGGAACCGATGTCCACCGCAGGACGGCGGCGCGCATATTCGGCGTCGACGAGGCCCGGGTCGACGATGCCATGCGATCGAGCGCTAAGACGATAAATTTCGGTGTCATGTACGGGATGGGACCCCGCGGGCTGTCCAAGGCGCTGGGGCTCTCGCACGACGAGGCCAAGGCATTCATCGCGGAATACTTCGAACGCCACCCCGGCGTCAAGGAATACATCGATCGGGTGATCGAGGAGGCGCAACGGAACCGCTCCGTGCAAACCCTTCTCGGCCGCCGCCGTCCCCTTCCCGACATTGACAGCGAGGATGGCAGGGCGCGAAGCTTCTCGGAACGTATGGCCGTCAACATGCCGATTCAGGGTACGGCGGCCGACATGATAAAGGTTGCAATGGTCAATATCGATCGCGCCATCAGGGAACGCAGCCTCAAAGGACGCATGATCCTACAGGTGCATGACGAGCTCGTATTCGACATCCCACCCGCCGAGCTTGAGGTGATGGAGGAACTCGTCCGGACACTCATGGAATCGGCCGTCGATCTCGAAGTGCCCCTCGTTGTGGATATTGGTACGGGGAGCGACTGGCTGGAGGCGCACTGATGGCAAACCCCGTGATCGTGGTGACGGGGGCAATAGCCTCCGGGAAAACAACGGTCGCAGCTGTGGTG
>CBFCXB010000486.1:0-2414 GCA_965601905.1 uncultured bacterium
GACCTCCGTGCCGCTTATGATCGGCGGAACGTCGTCGACGTCGGTGCTGCGGAGCATCACGTCATCGACGTACCAACCGGCCTTGCCGACACTGCCGTCACTTCCGAAGTGGAAGCGTATCATCACCGTATGTCCGGCATACGGCGAGAGATCGAAGAGTTCCTGCTGCCAGAACATGTCGGCGTACCCGCTGAAGCACGGCTCACCGGGGATGCCTTTGTTGCCGGAGCTCGCCGTGCCGTCGTAGCCGCCCATCGGGGTCACGACATCCCACGTGGCGCCGCCGTCGGCCGACACCTTGACGTTGCCGCCGTCGTAACGGTAGTAGGAACCCTCCATCTCGTACCAGTGCCACAGGCCGAGCATCGCGTACGGCTTGCTCGCCGAAAGGGTGATCGGCGGAATGGTGAGCGTTGCATTGGCACTGTTGGGATAGTTGCCGCCCAGGACGGTCGCCCAGGCATTGACACCCGAGTGGGCGTCGCCGGGACCGCTCGTGGGTGTTCCCCACTCCCACACGTCGCCGTCAACGGCGAAACCGCCGTCATCCGGCTCGAAATCCCACAGGAAGTACTCGACGATCTCGAAGGAGTAGGTTCCCGTCGCCGGTACGCGGGTGACATTGCCGTGGTACGACTCGTCCATCGCGTAGAGATAGTACTCGTAGATGTCGCCCACCTCGGACGGACCGGGGATGGCGCCGCAGTAGAGGCCGTCCCCTTCCATCATCTTGACGCGGTGGATCATGCCGCCGTTCCTCGAGTACATCAGGTATACCGATTCGACGCCGATGTTGTCGGTGACCTCGGCGCAGATCGTGTACGGTCCCTCGAGGTCGTTCGTGTTGTAATAACGCTGGTGAACGACCACGGGCACCTCTTCGTCCCAGCCGACCCTGAACATGTGCATGTTCAGCGGAGCGCCGATCGGATCGGTGCTGGTGTGCCCCTCCACATCACTCGCCGTTATGTAGTAGTAGACCTCCGTATCGACCGGCTGTGCCGGTATGTTCGCCTCGTACTCGTCCGGCACGCCGGTCGCCGTCATCGGGACGGACGCGGGGCCCGAGCCGACGTCGTAAACGACGGCGAATGTCGCCGGATCGAGCGCGAAGACGGCCGAGGTGATGTAGGCCTTCACGAGATACGGATTCTCCGTATCCTCGGTGTCCTCGAGCGGCGTATGGGTGATCTCGGGGTAGCCGAGCAGCCAGTCGAGGATACGCGCCATCAGGGCGTCCCTCGTTGCGGCATCGGCGATCGCCTCGAACCCGAATGCAAAGTAGACGAGCTTGTACGTGCCGGTATCGACCGTGAGCCCGGCCGTCCCGGAACTTGAGATATCTTCTGATCCGACCTGAGTTTTCGACAGATCATGCCCGGTCAATGTTCCCATCGGCACCAGTTCATTGTAGGTGAATGCCGTAATGGCCGGACCGATCGGATCGATCTCCGACGGGTATCCCTGGTTGTCGGCGCCGCTTCCCCCCTGAATTTCGAAGGAGAAACCGCTGCCCACGGGGTTCGATGGATTGCCGATCACCGCACCGAGATTGACATTGTCCAGTACGTACGTCGCATGCAGGTAATCGGCGTAGAACGCCTCCGTCCTGATATCGTATCCGATGTCCTGGCCGGTGATGAACAACTTGCCGCCGCCGTCGAGGTAGGCGGCGAGCTCGGTCTGATCCGCTGCGGTCAGTGTCGTTGTATAGTCATTGCCGGTGAACCAGATCACCGTCTCGAAGAGCGCCATCTCCGCGGCCGTCGGTGCCGTCTCAACGGTCAGGAACGACCTGCCGGCGGCCAGAATGGCGTTCTCGAAGTAGCCCTGATAGCCCGCTCCCTTGTCGTCGTCGACGATGAGAACCTGGGCTCCCGAGAGCTCGACATCGAGCGGTGTGGTCGTGGCCTCGAGGACCTCTATCCCCGTTCTGAACGTCACGGGATAGGGGAATCCCGGCATGAACTGGAGATCGTACGTCCCGATGGGGAGCACGACAGAGTACTCTCCCGTCCCGGGATCGGTCGACGTCCAGATGACTGCCTCGCCGCCCAGTTTCACCGTGATGTCGGCCGCGACGCCGTTGCCGGTGTCACCGTCGGTGACAAAGCCGGCGATTGTTCCCGAGGGAAGCTGATTCAACGTCACGTCCTGCGTCGTCACCACGTCGGCGACGATGGTGACCACCGTCGTGAAGGTTTCATACCCGAACCTCGAAACCTCGAGTGTGTGATCCCCGGCGACGAGCTTCATCGTATAGTCTCCCAACTCGTCGGTATAAACCCTCTGACCTGTGTCCGTGACGAGAACCTTGGCGCTCTCGACCGTACCTCCGCCGGAGCTGGAGACCGGACCCTCCAGCGTTCCGACGCCGGCGAGCGCCGCCGTCACCGCGTTAAACGCGTTGATTC
>CBFCXB010000487.1:0-2414 GCA_965601905.1 uncultured bacterium
GAGGACGAGGCCGGACGAGACGGTCGCCCATTCTCAGGGCGAGGTGGACGAGGCGATGATGAAGAAGCTCGAGGCACTCGGATACCTCACGCCTGACAATCCGAACGCCCTCAACAACCTGGGCCTCCGTTACCAGGAAGAGGGCGAGCACGAGAAGGCGATCGAACAGTTCGAGAAGGCGCTGGAACTGCAGCCTAACTATGCCGCCGCCCTCAACAACCTCGGCATCAGCTATGGCAACGTCGACCGTCTCGAGGAGGCGGAGCGGAGCTTCAACCGCGCGATCGGGGTCAACCCGAAGGACATCTTCGCGATGAACAATATCGCCGTAATATGCCTGAGGACCAAGCGACTCGACGAGGCACGCCGGTACGCGCAGAATGCGTTAGAGATCGAACCGCAGTATGCGAGCGCCCACTTCACGCTCGGTTCGATCTACGCAACTGTGGGGCAGCTCGCCCAGGCGGAGAAGGAATTCGAGGTGGCCCTCGAGATCGAGCCCGGGAACAAATTCTTCCGTGCCACTCTCGAGGGGCTCAGGCAGCAGATGAGAGGACGCCGTTAAACCCCGTGAAGATACACACGAATCGACATATCGAATGGAGTTACACCCTTGTTCAACAGATGAGGAAATCAAGAGATGATTCGTGCACACGGCGGACAGCTTATAAACAGGATAACGGATCCGGGTGAGAGAGAGGCGCTGGCCGGAAGGGCCGGGGATCTCCCCGTTATAACACCGAACCAGAGGGAGCTCAGCGACCTCAGGCTCATCGCAATCGGTGCGATGAGCCCCCTCGAGGGATTCATGACGAGGGACGAGTACGAGAGCGTCCTCGATACAATGAGGCTGCCGCTCGGCCTGCCTTGGACGATCCCGATCACCCTCTCGGTCGAGGAGGGCGATATCTCCCGCATGAAACCTCCCTTCGATGCCGCACTCAAGGGCGACGACGGCGGAATACTCGGTATCATAGAGGTGGAGGATCTCTACGCAATCGACAAGGAGCGTGAGGCGGAACGCGTGCTCCTAACGACCGACGAAGCGCATCCTGGGGTGCAGTACCTGAAGTCGGTGGGCGGCATGTACGCGGGCGGGCGTGTGACGCTCCTCGATCGCATGAAGGACGACCTCTTCGAGAAGCACCATCTCGATCCGAAGGAAACGAGGATACTCTTCAAGACAAAGGGTTGGGAACGGATCGTCGCCTTCCAGACGCGCAACCCGATCCACCGCGCCCACGAGTATCTCTTGAAGTGCGCTCTCGAGATGGTCGACGGCCTCCTCATCCATCCCATCATGGGCGAGACCAAGCCGGACGACATCCCCGCCGAGGTTCGCATGCTCTGCTATCAGGCAATCATGGATAACTATTTCCCGAGGGACCGGGTCGCCCTCTCAATCTTCCCCGCCGCCATGAGGTACGCGGGACCGAGGGAAGCGATCTTCCACGCGATTCTGAGGAAGAACTACGGCTGCACCCACTTCATCGTGGGAAGGGATCACGCGGGGGTCGGTTCATACTACGGCACGTACGACGCGCAGAATATCTTCTTCGAGTTCGAGCCGGGGGAGCTCGAGATCGCCCCGATGATGTTCGAGCACGCATTCTTCTGCAGCAGGTGCGGCACGATGTCATCCCTCAAGACATGTCCGCACGGCAAGGAGGATCATCTATTCCTCAGCGGCACCCGCGTGAGGGAGATGCTGGGCCGCGGCGAGAACCTGCCGCCTGAGTTCACGCGCAGGGAGGTCGCGGACGTGCTCGAGAAACACTATCAGTCGGCTGAATAGCCGCCGCACCGGGGCGCACGCCCCGGGGGAGTGCGAGAAATGCCGAACAAACTCGTCGTCATCGGCCTCGACTGCCTGACACCGCAGTTCCTATACGGCGACTGGCTGAGTGAGATGCCCAACTTCAGACGGCTCCTAGGAGGGGGGGGCTGGGGCAGCCTCGTCTCGATCGTCCCGCCGATCACGATCCCCGCCTGGTCATGCATGATGACGTCGCAGGACCCGGGCATGCTCGGCTTCTACGGCTTTCGCAACAGGAAGAGCCACGCCTACGAGGAGCTCTACGTCGTCAACTCGGGCGCCGTCAAGGCGAAGACGGTCTGGAACCATCTCTCTCGCAACCGCCTCCGATCGATACTGGTCGGCATTCCGCAGACCTATCCGCCGAAGCCGCTGAACGGCGTCATGGTCTCGGGCTTCCTGACGCCGGACAGAGATTCCACCTTCACATATCCCAAGGAGCTCGCCCGAGACATCGATCGAATCGCGGGCGGCGAATACATCATCGACGTGAAGGATTTCAGGACGGACGAGAAGAGAGCGCTGCTCGAACAGATCTACACGATGACGGAGCGGCGCTTCAGGCTATTCCGCCATCTGCTCTCGAGCGAGGACTACG
>CBFCXB010000488.1:0-2412 GCA_965601905.1 uncultured bacterium
GAGGGGCGCGGCATAGGCGGTGAGCCGTACGTCCACATCGATATCACGCACCTCGGCGCCGAGAAAATCATGCGGCAGCTCCCGCAGATACATGAGCTGGCCTGGAAATTTCTCCATGTCGACTGCACCAAGGAACCGATCCCCATACAGCCCACGGCGCACTACTCGATGGGCGGCATCCCTGTGAACAAGGACTGCGAGGTCCTCGCCGACGGCAAGGAGAAGATCGTCGCGGGATTCTACGCCGCCGGCGAGTGCGCCTGCATAAGTGTTCACGGTGCGAACCGGCTCGGCACAAACTCGCTGCTCGAGGCGTCGCTGTTCGGCCGGCGCGCGGGGAAAGCGATCCGGCGGTTCCTGAAGGATATCCGGGATTTCCCCTCGCTTCCCGCCGATGCGGCGACGGCCGCGACCGAACGGGTCAATCGCATTCTCTCGGCGGACGGAACAGAGCGGGTCGCCGATATCAGGGCCGAGCTCCAGGAGCGGATGATGATCGATTGCGGGATATTCAGAGACGCCGAGAAGCTCAGCGCGATGTTCGATGAGCTGCGCTCTCTCGAGGCGCGATTCAAGAAAATCAAGATCGATGACCGGAGCGCGCGTTTCAACTACGACCTGATCGAAGCGATGGAGCTCTATCATATGCTCGATTTCTCTGAGTTGATCGTTGCGGGAGCGCTCGCCCGCGAGGAGAGCCGGGGCGCTCACAGCCGCACCGATTACCCGAAGCGTGACGACGAGAAATGGCTGAAGCACACCCTGGGCTGGCGGAAGGACGACAAGATCACCTTCGACTACAAGCCGGTGGTGATCACGCGGTTCCCGCCGAAAGAGCGCACGTATTAAAGGAGGCCCCGAGATGGCAAAGATCACGTTCAAGATAAACCGGTACAATCCCGATGACGGACGGCGGGGTCACTACGTGCAGGAGTACGCGCTGGAGGTCGAGAAGGGACAGACCGTACTCGACTGCCTCAACGAGCTCAAGTGGCGCCAGGACGGGACGCTGACCTTCCGCCGTTCCTGCCGCAGCGGGATCTGCGGCTCCTGCGCGATGACGATCAACGGAGTGAACAATCTCGCCTGCGAGACACAGATCCTCGCCCTGAAATCAAAAGTCGTAACAATCGAAGGGCTCAGGGGATTCGATGTCATCAAAGATCTCGTGGTGGATCTCGATCCACTCGTCGCCGGCCTGCTGGCCGTCAAACCGTACCTGATCACGAAGACGCCGCCCCCGACCGACCAGGAGCGCCTTCAAAGCCCCGAGGAGCGGGAGAAGCTCGATGGACTCTACGAGTGCATTCTCTGCGGTGCCTGCACGTCGTCGTGCCCCTCGTTCTGGGCGGACAAGAAATACATCGGACCGCATGGATTCCTCAAGGCATGCCGTTTCGTCGCCGACACGAGGGACGAAGGGCAGCCGGAGCACATGGAGGCCCTCGACGACAAGCACGGACTCTGGCGCTGCCATACGATATTTAACTGTGTCGAAGCGTGCCCCAAGGATCTCAATCCCACCAAGGCGATTGTGGAGCTCAAGAAAGAGCTCGTTAAGCAGAAGATAGGATGATGTGACCGCGGGGTGGATCGATGAGGGCGGGAGAGAGGGCGAATCCCGGGAGGGAATGCCCCCCGGCGGCGTCGAGGCGCCGGAAGGGAACGGTGTGGCAACGGTCTCGAGAAGGGACTTTTTAAAGTTGAGCGCCGCCGGTGCGGCGGCGGGTCTCGTGCCGCGCAACTCGGCCGGCCGGAGCGCGCTCCGGCCGCTCGCCGAGAGCGGGGGCCCCGTCGTCATCTCGACCTGGCGGCACGGCGTTCCGGCGAATGATGCCGCCTGGCAAATTCTCTCCGGCGGCGGCACCTCGCTCGATGCGGTCGAGGCGGGGGTTCGCGTGCCCGAGGCCGATCCGGCGGTCATGAGCGTCGGTTACGGAGGGCTTCCCGACGAGGACTGCACCGTGACGCTCGATGCGTCGATCATGGGACCGGACGGGAATGCCGGCGCCGTGGCGTTTGTTCAGGGATACCGGCACGCGGTTTCGATCGCCCGCCGCGTCATGGAAGAGACCGACCATGTGATGCTCGTCGGCGCCGGGGCGGAAGAGTTTGCCCGGCGAAGCGGCTTCCCGCGCGAGGAGCTGCTCACCAGGGAGACCCGGAAGCGCTGGCGGGATTGGCGCGCGGGCCTCAGCAATCAGGACGACTGGTTGACGCCGCAGGAGGTACACGATACGATCGGGATGGTCGCGCTCGATGAGCGGGGAGATCTCGCAGGGGCGTGCACGACGAGCGGCATGGCGTTCAAGATCCACGGCAGGGTGGGGGATTCGCCGATTATCGGCGCGGGAATGTATGTCGACAATGCGGTGGGCGCCGCCGCGGCGACGGGGAGAGGCGAGGCGATCA
>CBFCXB010000489.1:0-2404 GCA_965601905.1 uncultured bacterium
AGATTACAGCGGGATCGACCGCATATATTGCAATTTCCTCTCGGGGACCGGGGTGGAACCCATCGCTCCGGCAATGCCGGTCATCCTCTACCAGAACTTTCCGAACCCGTTCAATCCCGCGACCAGCATCCGGTACTACCTGCCGGGCGGCGGCCCGGTTACCCTCGACATCTTTGACATCACGGGCAGGCGGATCACCCGCCTCGTTCATGGTGAACAGGGCGAGGGGCACCATCTGGTGCGATGGAACGGCCGCGCGGACAACGACGTCCCCGTCGCATCGGGTGTGTACCTCTCCGTGCTCACCACACGGGAACGATCGGTATCACGGAAGATGATTCTGGCACGGTGAAGAATTTCGTATCCGGGCGATTGATTCAATGGGCCACACGATGAAACATGTATCATCATTCATAATTCTCGTCATCGCAACGGCCGGGTGCTGGGACCATGCGACGGCGCCCTACACGCCCCCGGAGGAGGAGTCGTCCGTGATCATCGAATACCCCGCGCCGGTCACCGGCATGGCCAGCTTCTCCAGGGTAACCCGCTTCAGGTGGCGGAGCGGGCTCCCAACACCACCCGACGGGGTGCGCTACCTGTGGAGCACGATCGTCGACACATCGGGCGCCTACAATCCCGGATTCGACATCGTCGCCGACCTCAACGAACACGGGGAACGCTACGAGGGCTGGTGGTCGCCCTGGATACCGTTCGACGCACCGGATGACTCGGGAACGACCACGATCATCGGCGACGACGAGGAACTCAACTCCGGTACATACTACATCTTCGCCGTGCAGGCCACCAATCGGTACGGCTCAGTCATGGACACGTTCGGCACCGATTCGAACGTCAGGCTTTTTCGCGTGCAGCGTTCGCGGGGGGCTTTGCTCACCATCATCGAGCCGCTTCTGGGAGGATTCAGATTCATCGGAACGAATCTGAATCCCGTGCAGCGGGGCGTGCCGACCGGGACACCACTCGGCTTTCGGTGGCGCGCCGATGCGAGCTCGTACGGCGGCGAGGTGGTGGGGTACCGCTACGGGTGGGACGTGCCCGACACGGATGAATGGGCTGCACCGTACCGGCCCGGCGGGACCGCCGCCCTCGAAGCCGTATTCCACGCCGGCACGCATACACTCACCGTGGAGGCGGTCGATCTCGGCGGAGCCGTCACCCGTGCCTCGATCGCCGTAGAGACGGTGCCGTTTCAGATGGAGAGGAACCTCCTCTGGATCGACGACTTCCTCGGAGGCCCCGTGCAATCCCTCCGCTACGAGATGCCCAGCGAGACAAACCACGACACCTTCTGGCTGGGAATATGCGGCCGCACCGCCGGCTTCGAACCGTCACGCGACGTTTACGACTGTCACGAGCAACTCAATCTCCCTCCCGATATGGGAACGATCGGCCTCTACAAGAACATCATCTGGACCTATTCCTCCTCGAGCAACGCGTGGCGAACGGTCGTCAGCTTCACCGCCGAGAGCCAGATCGGCCAGGGAACCCAGCAAACGGTAAATTATCTTCCGATCTTTCTCGTCAAGGGCGGGCATCTATGGACGGTTGGACGCGCCGATCGTGGCGGCGGGCTCGCGGCCGTGCTCGAGCCCACAGCCCGGTCGTTCCCCATGCACCTTGCATGCGAGATCACGGGTAACAGGAACGACTGCGATGGGGACCGGAGCGGCGTGCGCAGCATGCCGTACCGGGATTACTGCGTCTCGATGATCGACAAGATCGACGGCATTATCCGGCGCGACCCGGGGATGCCGTACCGATCGATTCGCCACTACGACGTGATGACATGCGCGTATAAAGATGGATCCGATATCGTCACGGCGCGTTACGGCACACTCCCCGACCGTCTCGATCTCCGGGAGGAGGTCACATCTCCCGGGCGGTACTTCGATCCGGACTCTCTCGACGGAGTGGGTGGATTTCCGTACGTGGAGGCGTACGATCCGGCGTACTGGATGAACGAGAAATCCGTGCCGAATCAGATATGCTTTCATCCGATCTATCGCATGCGGGCGCGTAACCCCGCTTCGGCGCTCGATGGCGCCGCCGTCGCCCTGTGGGTGATCCGATACGAGGAAATCGTTCCCACGGTGAAGCTCGGCGTCGCCGCCGCGGCGCCGAGCGTGCACTTCGGCTTCCCCCTTTGGTTCTTCACGCCGGGCTCTGCCGACAGCATCGCAACGGTCGTCTTCGGGGAATGGGGGATTCTGGCGGATGAATAGAATTTCACGCACAATCGGGGTTCGCCGGGCGAGGCTTTTCCCCTGTATTCTCCTCCTGGCATTCCTGTTCGGCTGCGGGGAGGACTCCCCCACGGGCCCAAAGAACGCCCGTCTCATTTCATTGATCTCACCACACACCCACATCGTTACCGCCGCCG
>CBFCXB010000490.1:0-2402 GCA_965601905.1 uncultured bacterium
ATATTTATTTAGCCGAAAAAGATTTGCATGCCCTTTCGGTTGTGCTATAATGAGTTCGCTTTCAGGAAGTTCGGGACGGATAGAAAATTTTCGCCGGAGAAGGTTCTGAAGAAGGTGGCCCGCGTGACCCCTACTTTGGATCTATTTTCCGGTTTTTTTCCGTCTTGAACCGACGCGGAGCGCCCCGTTCTCAATCCCCGGGATTCAGGTGCTCGGCGAACCATTCGTGAAGCGTGTCCCACCACAGCTCGGCATTCAACGGCTTCTGCACGAAGTGGGTTTCGTCCGGGTAGAAGAGGAGCTTTGAGTAGACGCCCCTGCGCTGGAGCGCCGTAAAGAACTGGAGCCCCTCCGTGTAGGGGACGCGGTAGTCGTGCTCGCCGTGCACGACGAGGCATGGAGTCGTGAATGCCGCCGCGTTGTTGTGCGGCGAGAAACGCTCATACATCTCGGGATTTTCCCACGGCGCTCCCCTGAATTCCCACTCGGGGAACCACAGTTCCTCGGTCGCCCCGTACATGCTCTCGAGGTTGTAGACCCCGGCGTGCGAGACAAGGCAGCGAAAGCGCGTCGAGTGCCCCTCGATCCAGTTGATCATGTACCCGCCGTACGAGGCGCCGGCAGCGGCGATGCGATCCTCGTCGATAGAGGGGAACCGCTCGATGCAGTAGTCGACGCCGTTCATTATGTCGGTATAGACGGCGCCCCCCCAGTCGCCGCTGATTGCATCCGTAAGATCCTGTCCGTACCCCGTGCTGCCGGTCGGATTCAGCATAACGACGACGTAGCCGGGAGAGGCGAACATCTGTGCGTTCCAGCGGTAGTGGAAATCGTCACCGAATGCCCCCTGCGGTCCCCCATGGATGAGGAGGATCATCGGATAGCGCGTACCCTCGGCGAAGAAGGGGGGTTTTACGAGCATGCCGTGGATCGAATCCACGGCGCCCTGATACCAGAACTCCTCGACCGTATTCATCTCGAGGCTGTCGAGGACGTCACGGTTGATGACGGTGAGCTGTGTGATCCGCTGTCCCGTGTCCGTCGACCGGTAGAGGTCGACGGGATGCTTCACGCTCTGGCGGGCGATTATCAGGCGCTTGCCGTCCGGTGTGACGCGGACGTTGGTGTCATATCCACCGTGTATGATGAGCCGCGCATCGTTGCCCCGCACGGTGACGGCGCCGATCGAGCTCCGCCCCCGGTCTTCGGTTGTAAAGAAGACTGTGCGGCTGTCGGAGTCCCACGCGAATCTGCCGATGCTGTAGTCGAAATCCTCGGTCCGGTTTGTGCTCTCTCCCGATCTCCGGTCGTAGATTATCATCCGGTACCGGTCCGCCTCGAATCGAGGTTTCATCTGTGCGCGGTACGCGATGTAGCGTCCGTTCGGCGAGTAGCGTGGATTGTTGTCGTTGGAGAGGTTCGCGCCGGTGATATTCCGCGGCTCGCCTTCGGGGAGCGTCATGATGAAGAGATCGTTGTTGGTCGAGGTGGCGATTACCGAATCGGGATTCATCGTGTAGCACAGCTCCGTACCGTCGGGGGAAAAATCGTAATCACGTTCGCCGCCGAGCGAGATCGGCGGTACATCAGTCCGCCCCCGGTTGATCTCGACGAGCGATTCGCCCTCTGGATCGGCGAGAAAGAGATGGTTCCAGCGCCCCTCGCGCCAGTGGTTCCAGTGCCGGTAGAGAAGATGGTCTATCAGGCGCGCCTTGATCCGGCCGTTCTGTTGCTGCTCGAGCTTCTCGCCGTTGCAGTCCATATCCTCGCAATCGGGATAGACCCTCGAGGTGAACGCGATCCAGCGCCCGTCGGGAGACCAGAGCGGCCCGCCGGCACCGGTCGGCACGTTTGTGACGCGGCGCGCCTCGCCGCCGTCGGCCGGAATCACCCAGATCTGTGACGTACCATCTCTGTCCGAGATGAATGCAAGCTGTTTACCGTCGGGCGACCAGCAGGGCGCATAATCGTCCCCGTCACTGCGAACGAATTCCCACACATCGCCTCCCGCGGCGGGAATGAGATAGATATCGGTGTTGGACGAGTTCTCCTCCTTGTCGAACCAAGTCACCTGGAAGGCGACCCACTCGCCGTCGGGGGAGATTTCGTAGCTCCCGATTCTTCCCAATGCGATGAGATCGTCGAATGTGATGGCGTGCGTGCCGGCGTTATCCGCGGCCGCGGCACCGGCGCTCATCACGGCACCGGTGAGGCTTGTGAGAGCGAGAAGACAGAGCAGAAGGCATATGTGCCGTTTCATCGATCTTCCTCCGTGTCGGGGTGGAAGCACAATCATAGACGCGTAACGAGAGCGGTTATGCATGTAGTCCGGTAACGGTCACGCGCCGATGTCGACATTCTACTGGAATAGATCGTGTGGGGCAACGGAAAACGGGGCGGTG
>CBFCXB010000491.1:0-2401 GCA_965601905.1 uncultured bacterium
CGATCCGGCGGGAGGTCCCGCGGAATACACGGCCGGGAGGAAAAGGAGGATCGATGTTCTCGGCATCGTCGGACCCGAGGGCGGGCTCACCGACCGGGAACGGGAGCTGCTCGCAGTGCGTGGAGCTGTGTCGATCTCACTCGGGCCGCATGCCCTGCGGAGCGAAACGGCGGCTCTCTGTCTCCTCTTCCGTCTCAGCGAGATGCACGTATCGGGATGATCCTCGGTCATCCGGGGCGTTGACATGCCGAGCTTTTGGGGCGTATACTTCCGGGAGGTAAAACATATCGCTCATGCAAGGGGGAATCGATGGAACTGAATATCATAACTCGTAGGATCCAGGGCAATTTAAAAGAAGCGATCAAGCAGAAGGATCGGCCACGGATCAGTGCCCTCCGGATGATGATCAGCGTGTTAAAGAACGCGGAGCTCGGTGAGCGGAAGGAACTTTCCGAGGAGAAGGAGATCTCCGTGCTGGCCGGGTATGCGCGCAGGTGCCGGGAGTCGATAACGGAGTTCGGGCGGGGCGGACGGGACGATCTCGTGGAGAAAGAGAAAGCGGAGCTCGATATAGTCATGCAGTATCTTCCCGAACAGATGGAAGAGGGTGACATTCGAAAAACCGCGCGGAGCGTCATCGCCGAAGTTGGTGCATCGGGTCCGCGCGACATGGGTCGCGTGATGGGTGAAATGATGAAACGGCTCAAGGGGCGTGTCGACGGCGGCATGGTAAAGGATATAGTGCTTGAACTGCTGAAAGAAGAGTGATTGCCATGCGCGTAATCGTCGACGTCGTCATTCTCGTTGTTCTTCTCTTCTTTTTAATTTCGGGGACGAGACGCGGCCTCATACGCCAGATCCTTCAAGTCGTCGGGATCATCGCGGCATTCGTAGGTGCTTTCTTTCTCGCACACCACCTTGCGACCTACCTGCAGGGGAGATTCGATATCGGCTACCAGATCTCACTTGTCGTGTCGGCGGCGGCACTTTTCGTCGGCATTATCGTACTGTTCCACCTTCTCGGACTGGCCATGCACAAGATGGCGCAGATAACCCTCCTCGGCCCGTTTGATCGTATCGGCGGCGCGGTGTTCGGACTGCTCAAGGGATTGCTGCTCGTGAGCTTGCTGCTCGTCATCCTGCTGAGTATTCCGCTGCCAGACCACGTCAAGGACGAACTTGCGGGCGACCCCCTCGTCGCGGTGACGTATCCGGTGCTCCCCGTCATTTTCAATCTTGTCGCGAGTCATTCTGCCGCGGCGCCGTATTTCGAGGAAAACCTCTATCGCATCAGAAGCAACGAAACGGTCATAAAGGCGAAGCGTACAATCGAGGATATCAAGACGAAGGTGGACAAGGGAGCGTAGCAGGCGGTACGCCGACTCGTGATCACGAATCAGGTTGTATGAATAAACACCGGCAGTACCGGTGAGCGAACATCTATGGGAATGAATACGAATATATCGGCTGAGGGCTCCGGCGGGGAATTCGCGCATGCGGCCCAGAAGCTGGAACTCCATACCCTTCTCAAGTTGATCGCTGCCTTTGCGCGCTCGGAGAGGGGGAAGGAGAAGATTGTCTCGATGGGGAGGATCGGTTCCACGGCGGATGTGGAACGAAGCCAGCGTGAGATTGCGGAACTCGTCGCACTCCGCCAGTGCTGCGAGGATCTTCCGCTCGATGGATGGCGGGACAGCTGGCCCGATCTGAATCGCATCCGTGCGGAGGGCGCCGTCGCCAGCGGCGAAGAACTCGTGCGCATCGCCGATGGTGAACGGGCAGTCCGGCGGGTGAATCGATTTCTCGCGGCGAACGCGGAGCGTGCGCCGCTTCTCGGTGAGCGCCGGTCGCGGTTCAATCCCCAGGACGGGATCATCGATCGCATCGCGGGGGTGATCGGGCCGGATCATGCGGTCCTCGACCGGGCGAGCGCAGATCTCGCCCGCGTGCGAAGGGACATTTCGAAGCTGCGTACCATCCTGAGGAAGTCGTTCGCGAAATTCGCCGCACAAACCGGTTCGGGGAAAGGGTACGAATTCGTGACGGTGCGGGGGGAACGCTACGTTGTCGCCCTGCCGCGGGTGGAGGCTTCGCGGGTGGGTGGAATCGTGCATCACGAGAGTGGAAGCGGCGCTTCCGTTTTCATAGAGCCGCTCGATTTCGTGGAGGATAATAACAGGCTCGAGTATCTCGCCCAGGAGGAGCGACGGGAGGTCGAGCGAATTCTCAGGGAGCTGACGGGGGAGGTTTTCGAAAGGCGCGATATCCTTATGCGTCATCAGGATGCACTGTGTTCACTCGATAGCGTGGCGGCGAAGGCCGCCGTCGCCCAGCGGTACCGGTGCCGCGCGCCCAGGCATAGCGCGGACGGCACGCGGGTTCTCCGTGCCGCGCGCCCCCC
>CBFCXB010000492.1:0-2397 GCA_965601905.1 uncultured bacterium
GTTCTTCCTCTACAACCATCCCGCGAGCGCGCACCCGCAGCAGTACTGGTCCACACCGCTCAGCCTCTTGCACCACTCGTTCAAATCGGTGCCGACCCTGCTCTTCTACCTCTGGGTCGTGCGCCGGGAACTGCGCGAGGTGGGGGGGCGTTCGCCGGCTCCTCGCATTCGGCAGGACGGGCTGAGATGGCCGTGCCATCCTGAATAAATGTTTCAATTCCGTGTTAATACATGATCCTCGATGTAACGCGACTCGATCGCGGCGACGAGCTCGAGGCCGCTTTCGGTGAAGTGAAACCCGTCTCCCTTGAACAGCTCGCCGACATCCGCCCTGCCGCTGATCGCCGCATCGAGGTCGACGAGGTGCCACCCGTCACCTCCACCGGCGATCGCGCGCATCGCCGCGTTATATGCGCGGTAGAGATCGATCGAGACCTCCTTCGACCTCGCATACTTGCTCTCGACCACGAAGTCCGGCACGCCGAGCGCGGGGTGCGCGCTCGGCTCGGTCGCGAAAACAACCGGTATGCCGCGCACGGAGCAGCTGTCGCCGATCTCGGTGAGATTGGCGCGGAACTGATCGATCGGCACACGGCTCACATCGAGTGGTTCGACACGGCCGAGCACCGGTGAGAGGAGCCGCCGGAAGAACTGGAGCAGCCGCCATTTCGAATAGGTCAGGCGAAGTGCGCGCGCCGCGATACTATTCGATACTGAGACGCGTTTTTCCTCATCGACCTCGCCGTAGGCGAGCCAGCGGTCGTTCCAGCCGAACGATGCGACCACGAGATCGGGATCGATCTCGTCGAGGTGGAGCCGGAGGACGACCTTGCCCTGGTGGGTCGTGTAGCCCGGTATCGCGAAGTTCAGGCACTCGACGCCGGGATGACGCTCCCGCAGGGCCTGCTCGACGTGCCGCGGAATCCCCTGGAACGTGCACGAATTGCCGATGTAGAGAATGCGGAATGTGCCCGGCGGCTTGGGCGTCGCCACTTCCCGCGTGGGAAATCCGTAGCTGTTGATACCGCTCGACGAGGGGGGGAACTTCCAGAAGAGATGCTCGTCCGGTTCGAAGACGGAGAACTGGTAGGGTCGGGGATACCCGAACTGGATACCCGACTCGTACCGGAAGCCGGTGAACCTGAGATACGCCTCGGGGGGAACGAAGATCAGATTGAGAACGGAAGCGAGCAGTACGACACGGAGAAATATTTGGCGCCTGCCGCGGATCCGGCCGAGCACGATGGCGCCCCCGACGAGAAAAATACCCCACAGGAACGCAAAAGCGATGTTCGATCTGAGCGGCTGTCTGAGGGCAAGTATCGCCAGAACGATTGTCGAGACGAGAAACGAGAGTATGAATATATATCGCGTGATGCGTCGCTCGGATGGATCGTTCATATTGATAGTATATACGGTGCGCCGTCACCCGAACAGGTGAAAGATGTACTTGAGTGACATGTACGCTCCGATACCGGTAAATACGCCGCCGGCGGGCCGGCGGGCCGGCGGGCCGGCGATCCGGCGGGCCCATATCTCGATCTGCGTCACCCTGCCGCACGGAACAAACCACACGCTGCTCCGGCATTTCATTTATGCAAAACTTCTTCGATCATCAAGTTATTATAATATTAATATATGTCAAGTATAAAATGCCTGGCCGGTGTGCGCCTCTCTTCCTTCCGGGATCGGCGTATGTTTTCGATCCTCTACCTGTTTACATCGGCGCGCGATGCATGTAACATACTCTTCCGCGCAATGTTCTGATCGATCATGAATGCAACTGAGGTACCGGATCAGGAGGATATACCGATGAAGAGAGCCACCGTTTTTATCGGCATCATGTGCATGGCCGTAATTGCCGCGGCGATCGCCACTGCCGTGTCCGCGCCGGAACCGGAGGGCCGCCGCGCCCGGGCGCGTACGCTCGGCATCGATGTCGGGGTAATGGCAACCGGCGCCCTGAACGCCATCACGGATGTGCCCGGAGTACTCGTCGGGCACCGCACGCTTGTGCGCGGTTCCCACGTCAGGCCCGGCGTGACCGCGAGCCTCCCCCACGGCGGGAACATCTTCCTCGAGAAGGTGCCCGCCGCGATCGCCGTGGGAAACGGCTTCGGCAAGCTCGCAGGCTCCACGCAGGTGGAGGAGCTGGGAGACATCGAGACACCGATCGTATTGACCAATACGCTCTGCGTCGGTACCGCTGTCGAGGCTATCGTTCGCTACACGCTGGCGCTTGAGGGAAGCGGGAATATCCGCTCGGTCAATGCCGTCGTCGGGGAAACGAACGACGGCTACCTTAACGACATCCGCGGCCTCCACGTGTCCGGGAAAGACGTTCTCGCCGCCATCAGGGACGCGCGGGGCGGACTGCCTGCCGAGGGAAGCGTGGGT
>CBFCXB010000493.1:0-2396 GCA_965601905.1 uncultured bacterium
ATTGCGGCTGCAGCGGTCAGCTCCGGGCTGCCGCTGAGCCGCAATTATTCGATGGTGAGAGGGAATGACGGATGCGGATCGCATTTCTCGGCGACGGCGGGCTCAATCATGTCAGACGGTGGGTCTCGTACTTCGACGGGCGGAGCCACGAGGTGCTGCTGATATCGTTCGAGGATGTGACGGGGTGCCCCTTCCCCACCGTACGCCTGGCAAAACGCCTGCCGACAAAGCTGTTCGGTTACCTCGCGGCACTCGGTGCGGTCAGAAAACTCCTCGCCGATTTTCAGCCTGAGCTCTTGAATGCCCTCTACGTCGGGGGATACGGATTTGTCGGCGCCCTCTGCCGCCGCCGTCCGTTCGTCGTCTCGGCACTCGGCTCCGATCTTCTCGTCGACTACCCCTCCTCCCCCATCCACCGTGCGCAGATCCGGTACGCAATCCGTCACGCCGATCTCGTCACGACCGACGCCGATGTACTCTCCGCCATCGTGAGTGACATCGGGGCGGCGCCCGAGAAGATCCTCAAGGCCTACTTCGGTATCGATCCCGCCGTCTTCCACTCCCCCGCCGATGAAAGCGGCGGGGAAGAGGGCGGCGCGCCGGCCGTCGTCAGCACGCGCAAGCTGCACCCAATTTACGATATCGAGCTACTGATCGATGCCGCACCGGAGATCGTCGAGGCCGTGGGAGCGCAGGTCATTGTGGTCGGCGAGGGACCGGAGCGGGAAAGACTCGAGCGCCTCGCCGCCCGGCGCGGTGTGGCGGATCGCATCGAATTCGCGGGGAGAATGTCGACGGAGGGAATCGTCGCATCTCTCCAGTCGGCCGCGGCCTACGTTTCGACATCGCGATCCGATTCGACATCGGTTTCCCTTCTCGAGGCGATGGCATGTGGGGCGCCTCCCGTAGTGACGGACATACCGGCGAACGGGGAATGGATCGAGGACGGTGTGAACGGCCTCCTCTTTCCGCCCGGCGACAGGCATGAGCTCGCCCGCGCCGTTATCAGAATGATCGAGGACCGCGATCTTGCGCGATCGGCGCGGGAACGCAACGTGCGCCTCGTGCAGGAACGTGGTCTGTGGGAAACCAACATGGAGCGCGTCGAGGGGGCGTTCCTGCGGCTCGTCGATCCGGCGCCATGACGGTTCGCGAGAAGCGGCGCCGCGCGACGATGCATCGGTAAACCGCGCAAAGGGGAGAAGAATCATCGAGACGAAGAGATCAGGCGACACGCAGCAGCCGTTCATCCTCCTCGCACGGTGGATCGCCATCGCCCTCGTGACGGGAATGTGCAGCGCGATCGTCGTCGCCCTGTTCAACGGCGCGCTGGAATGGCTGACCGATGCGGCCCCCCGCTGGATTTCCCGCGCCCCGTTTATCCTGCCGCTCCTCGGCTCCGTTATAGTCGGGACGCTTTTTCTCCGCCGGGTACCCGGCTCCGGCGGCGAGGGGATCCCCTCGTACCTCAGGAGCGTCAACGCGGGAACGGGGCGGCTCGGCCTCGCGGCGACGGTGCTGAAGTTCCCCGCCACGATCATCACGCTGGGATCGTACTGCAGCGGCGGCATCATAGGCCCCCTCGCCCGCATATGCGCCGGCGTGGGGAGCTCCACGACAATCCTGCTCGGCCGTATCTTCAAGCTGCACGGCGAGGAGGACATCCGCGTCGCCGCTATCTGCGGGGTGAGCGGCGCCGTGAGCGCGATCTTTCACGCACCGCTCGGCGGCGGATTCTTCGCGGCGGAGATCCTCCGGAAGGAATCGCTCCGGTACAGTGACCTCTTTCCCTCGATCCTGACGGGCGGTGTCGCCTACGCCGCCTCGCACCACCTGCTCGGTCAAGAACCGATCTTCCGGGCGGCGGCGCCCGCATTCAGCATGAACGGCGCTCTCGCCCTCTGGCTGCTCCTCGTGGCCGTGGCCGCCGGCGCGTTCGGCGTTCTCTTCATCGTCTCGTTCGAGCGGGTCTCCCGCGTGTTCCACCGCCTCCCGTTCGGCCAGCCGGGGCGGGCCGCGATCGCGGGAATCTTTGTCTCCGTGCTGTGGCTCCTGCACGCCCGGTGGACACTCAGCACCTCGATGCCGTTCTATTTCGCCGTCACGGGTGGGGACGCGGCCTCGGCCGTCTCGAGCACCGTCCTCCAGAATCATGTTTCACTGTTCCTTCTGATCGTCCTCGTCGTCAAGATCATCGCCACCTCCCTCACCGTCGGGAGCGGCATGAGCGGCGGATTTACCGGTCCCCTGATCATACTCGGGGTGTCAAGCGGCGCCCTTATGAGCTCCCTGTCCGGATTCGGGGCGGGAACACCCGCCTACTACAGCTGCGTTGCCTGCGGCGTCGCGGCGGTGCTCGGCGCGGCGATGAACATACCGATCGCCGCGATCATCAT
>CBFCXB010000494.1:0-2392 GCA_965601905.1 uncultured bacterium
CACACCGGCGGACACCACCGCGCCTCCCGGCATGGCCGCACCGGTTGGTGACACCACACCGGCGGACACCACCGCGCCTCCCGGCATGGCCGCACCGGTTGGTGACACCACACCGGCGGACACCACCGCGCCTCCCGGCATGGCCGCACCGGTTGGTGACACCACACCGGCGGACACCACCGCGCCTCCCGGCATGGCCGCACCGGTTGGTGACACCGCTCAATCCGATACGACGACGGATTCGGGTGGCGTCGTTGCGCCCGACACCACGGATTCGGGTGGCGTCGTTGCGCCCGATTCCACGGATTCGGGTGGCGTCGTTGCGCCCGATTCCACCACCACACCCGACAGAAACAGCGAATCACAACCACCTCCGGAGGATCCGAAGGAGCATGATCGATCTTGAGAGGTAAGGGAATTTTCAGCACCCGGATTCTCGAAAACAAAGTGATCTCCCCGTCGACACGTCTCATCGTTTCCGTCCGCCCGGAAGGATTTCCCGATGCCCGACCGGCACAATTCGTGTCGATCCGCGTCGGTGTTCAAACCTCACCCCTGCTGCGCCGTCCCTACAGCATCTGTGACCTCACGGATGAGACCCTTACCCTCCTCGTCAAGGTCGTCGGCGTAGGATCAACGGCGCTCGCGGGAGCGAAGGGGGGCGAGACGCTCGATGTTATGGGACCGCTGGGCGGTGTGCCGTTTCCCGAACCCGGGGGTGGTAATGCGGTTTTCGTGGCGGGGGGTACGGGGCTTGCGCCGATCGTTTTCGCCATACGGCGATGGACGAGGGAAGGATCGATCGGAAAGGCCGTTCTGCTGTACGGCGCGCAGTGTCGTGACGAGATTCTGAACGGACTGACCGGGGATCTGCCCACCGAGGTGAGGTGTGCGACGATCGACGGTTCCGAGGGGCACCACGGCGACATCGTAGCCCTCTGTGAGAAGCTGCTCGATGAGGGGAGCCTGCCGACCGATTGCCTCTACTCCTGCGGTCCCCGCGATATGGTCAAGGCTCTTAGTGAGCGGGTGGATGCCCGTTTCGCCGCGCACTACACATCCCTCGAGGCCGTCATGGCATGCGGTGTCGGTGCGTGCCGCGGGTGCACGGTGCCGGTCGTCTCGGGAAGCGGTATTGTCATGAAGGCGGTTTGCTCGGACGGCACGGTGTTCCGTGCGCGGGAGATCGCGTGGAATGAGTGGTTGGAATGACAGGGACCGGGATCGCATGGAAGGGAATCGAGAGAGTGCCGGTTCGGAGTGCCGCGTGGGAGGGCAGGATCGAATGATGGCACGTGAGCTCTCAATGCGCATACGGAATGTGACCTTCCGAAATCCCGTGTTTCTCGCATCGGGCCCGGCGGGGTACGGCACCGAGTACGCGGAGCTGATCGATCTCGCCCGTCTCGGGGGTGTTGTCACCAAAACGATCACCCTCGAGCCGAAACGGGGCAATCCGGGCCGGCGGCTCTGGGAGACGCATTCGGGGCTCCTCAACAGTGTTGGTCTCGAGAATGTCGGATCGAAGCGGTTCTTCGCGGAGAAGCTCGCACCGCTCGTCGACGCCGGCGTGAAACCTGTCGTAAGTCTCGGCGCCGAGGACTGGGATCAGTACCGGCGCCTGCTCGAGGTGACCGCGGCGGATGAGACGGTGGATATCGTGGAGCTGAATCTATCATGTCCCAATGTCGAACGCGGCGGGATGGCGATCGGGACCAATCCGGACCTGTTGCGAGAGTATGTGCGGCACGCCCGGTGTATACTGGGGGAGATGGCAATACTCGCCAAGCTGACGCCCAATGTCGCCGATATTGCCTCCCTGGCGCTGGTGGCGGAGGAGGCCGGCGCCGATGGAATTTCAGCTATCAACACGGTAGTTGGTATGGATGTCGATACGCAGCGGAGCGGACCGGTTTTCAAGCGTGTCGGAGCCGGATTGTCTGGTCCCGCGATCATGCCGATTGCGCTCGATGCCGTCTGGCGCATCTCGCGCGTCGTCGATATACCCGTCGCCGGTATCGGCGGCATCACCTCGGTCGAGGACGCCAGAAAGTTCTTCATGGCGGGCGCTTCTGCCGTGCAGATCGGCACGGCGATATTCTACGACCCCGCATTGCCCGGACGTATAATCGATGCGCTCGAGCGGGACGGCGTGCCGGGACGGTGTCTCGATGCAAGAGAGGATAGGACATGAGACGCGGACATACCACGCCCTCACTGATTGCCGCCTTGGATGTGTCAACGCCCCAAGAGGCGCTCGAGCTCGCCCGGGAACTCCATGGAGCGGTCGATTTCTTCAAGCTCGGCAGCAGGCTCTTCACCTCGGCGGGTCCCGGCATCATCGAGCGGCTCACCGCACGCGGCGCCCGTATCTTTCTCGACTGCAAGTTCC
>CBFCXB010000495.1:0-2391 GCA_965601905.1 uncultured bacterium
AAAGGAAAAATGCAGGTTGACTATTTTCATACGGGCCACCTTAAGGCCGCGTCAGGTTTTCCTTTGACATTTGTTGCAGTTTAATTATAATTTTCTGCTTATCCAGAATAAGGAGGACAGCACGTATGAAGAGAATACTAGTGACCGGTGCCGCGGGCCAGATCGGTTCCGAGCTCACCATGGCACTGAGGGAACGGTACGGAAACGACAACGTTGTTGCCGGTATCCATCGCACACAGCCGGGACCCGAGGTGAAGGAATCGGGACCGCTCGAAACCGTCAGCTGCACGGACGCAGCGGCAGTCGCCGATGTCGTCAAGAAGTACAAGATCGACAGCATCATCCATCTGGCGGCGATCCTCTCCGCCGTGGCGGAGGCCAAACCGGCCCTGGCATGGGACGTAAATATCAACGGGCTGTACAACGTCCTGGAAGTGGCGCGTGAGAGCAACTGCGTCGTCTTTACGCCGAGCTCGATCGGCGCCTTCGGTCCCACCACACCGCTCGACGACACGCCGCAGGACACGATCCAGCGTCCCAACACGATGTACGGGGTGACAAAGGTCTCCGGCGAGCTGCTCTGCGATTATTACTACAAACGTTTCGGCGTCGACACGCGCGGCGTCCGCTATCCGGGGATCATCTCGAACGTCACCCTCCCGGGCGGCGGCACCACCGACTACGCGGTGGAGATCTACTACGAAGCGATCAAGAACAAGAAGTACACCTGTTACATCGCAAAGGGCACCTACCTCGATATGATGTACATGCCGGACGCGCTCAAGGCGTGTTGTGATCTCATGGAGGCCGATCCCTCGAAGTTGAAACACCGGAACGCCTTCAACGTCTCGGCGATGAGCTTCGAGCCCGAGATAATCGCCGCGGAGATCAAAAAACACATACCGGAATTCATCATGAATTACGACGTGGACCCGATCCGGCAGGGTATCGCCGAAACGTGGCCCAACAATATGGACGACTCGAGAGCCCGCGAGGAATGGGGCTGGGAACCCGCGTTCGACCTGCCGACCATGACGAAGGACATGATCGAGGTGTTGACCGAAAAATTGAACAAGTAGATCGAAGGAGGGAACGATGGGATTGGATAAGTTGAATATGGCACTTGACGCCGATGTAAACGCCCTGAAAGAGAAAGGAACCGCCAAGGGGAAGGAAGCGATCTTCACCGGCGTCAAGAAGCCGGAGGGGGAAAAGGGGCCGCGGTATTTCCTGAAAGGGTACGGCGAGAAGGAGTTCCTGCGGATGAACTCCAACTCCTACCTCGGCATGTCGCTCGAGAAGGACATCATCAAGGCCGAGGAGAAAGCGTCCCGAGAATTCGGCGTCGGCCCGGGGGCGGTCCGTTTCATAAACGGCACATACGAGGCGCACCGGGCGCTCGAGAAGAGACTGGCCGCATTTCACAACCGTGAGGATGCGATGATCTACAGCGCCGCCTACGCCACGACGATCGGGGCCTTCGCGGCACTGACGACGAAGGAAACGATCATCATCAGCGACGAGCTGAACCACAACTGCATCATCATGGCGATCCGGCTCTCCCGTCCGGCCGACAAGAAGATATACAAGCACAACAACATGGAAGAGCTCGAGCAGCACATCAAGGATTCCGCGGGGAAGGCGAAACGGGTGATCATCGTCACCGACGGTATCTTCAGCATGAGGGGAGACTTAGCGCCGCTCGACGTCATCTCGAATCTATCGAAGAAATACGACAAGGAGTTCCCCGAGAATATCATCGTGATGGTCGACGATTCGCACGGCGTCGGCGCGTTCGGCGAGACGGGGCGCGGCACCGAGGAGGTCACGAAGGCCGATGGCGTCGACGTTCTCGTCGGCACGCTCGGCAAGTCCTTCGGCGTGAACGGCGGATACGTGACCTCCAGCGAGTCGGTCACCCGGTTCCTGCGTGAAAAGGCCGTGACCTACATCTACTCGAATCCGATCACCGTCGGTGAAGCCGCCGCGGCGCTCAAGGTAATCGAGTTCGCCGACAGCGAGGCGGGACGCGAACGCTTGAAACACGTCGCAAAGCTGACCAAGCAGTTCGAGGACGGTCTGAAAGTACTCGGATTCGAGATCATCGAGAGCCCGCATCCGATCGTCCCCCTGATGGCCAGGGACACTCAGAAAACGACCGACATCGTCAACTTCCTCTTCGAGAGCGGCATCCTGGCCACCGGGCTGAACTACCCCGTCGTGCCGAAGGGGGATCAGACGATCCGTTTCCAGATCAATGGAAACCACACGCCCTACGATATCGACACCGTTCTCTCGGCGCTGGCGGAATTCAAGAAGCAGGCGGGTTGACCGGCCGGTTCGAGACATTGATCGAAATAGGCGAAGCGCCCCGGTATGGGGCGCTTCTTT
>CBFCXB010000496.1:0-2390 GCA_965601905.1 uncultured bacterium
GACTCCATCACTTCTCAAACCCCTGAATGACGAGGAGAAACCGAAAGAGGAGAGTGCCGAGAAGAAGGAAGAGAAAAAGAAAGACGAGGCAAAGAAGAACGGTGACGAGAACGGTGTACCCGCGATCGAATCGATCGACGCCGAGGGCTTCGCCGGCCGTGTCGTCGGGCTACCCATGGAGGCCGGCCGATACTACGGTCTCAGCGCGGTAAAGGGCGGCCTCACCTACCTCAACGAAAAACACGAACTGGTGAAATTCGACCTGGAGAAACGCGAACCCACCACGATCATGGAAAATGTCCGCAACTACCAGATCGCCGCGGGGGGCGCTAAGTTCATCTACCGGAGCGAAGATACGTACGGTATCGCGGAGCTCGCGCCCGGCCAGAAGAAGGGCGCCGGCGAGCTCGATTTCAGCGAGATGGAGATGCGGATCGATCCCCGGGTCGAATGGCGGCAGATATACTTCGACGCGTGGCGGATCATGCGCGATTGGTTCTACGATCCGGATATGCACAAGGTCGACTGGAAGGCGACGCGCGAACGCTACGACGTACTTCTGCCGCACGTGGCGCATCGGACCGACCTCGATTATATCCTCGGGGAGCTGATCGGCGAGCTCAACGCCGGGCACACGTACGTGCAACCAGGTGATATGCCGCACGTGGATCGCGTGCCGGTCGGGCTCCTCGGCTGCGAGTTCGAGGCGGGGAAACGGTGCTACCGGATCTCGAAGATATTCCCCGGAAGGAACTGGCACGAGGCGGAACGTTCCCCCCTGACGGAGCCGGGGATCAACATCACCGAGGGCACCTACCTGATCGCCATCGACGGCCAGGAGGTGACGGTCGAGCACAGCCCCTACCGGTTCCTCGAGAACAAGACGAAGAAGCAGGTGGTGCTGACCGTGAACGACAAACCGGAGAAGAAGGACGCACGGGACGTCACGGTCACGCCGATCGAATCGGAGCTCAGCCTCCGCTACCTCGATTGGGTGGCGCGCAACCGCGCGATCGTGGATGAATTATCGGACGGCCGCGTGGGATATATTCATGTTCCCAACACGTACTACGACGGCTACCGGGAATTCTTCAAGGCCTTCCAGCCCCTCATGACGAAGGAGGCGCTGATCATCGACGAGCGGTACAACGGCGGCGGCCATTCGCCGTTAGAGATGGTTCAGATCCTTGGAAATCGAATCTACAGTTACTGGGCCATCCGCAACACGGAGCTTTTCCCCTCGCCGTTCCCCGTGCACGAGGGACCCAAGATTATGCTGATCAACGGACTCTCTTCATCCGGCGGGGACGCATTTCCCTACTATTTCAAGGAGATGAAGGTCGGCCCGCTGATGGGCGAGCGCACATGGGGAGGGCTGATCGGATACGGCTATTCACCGCGGTTTGTCGACGGAGGGGGATTTGCCGTCCCCGGGTTCGCGTTCCTGAACGCCCAAGGCGAGTGGGATGTCGAGGCGGTGGGAGTCGCTCCGGATATTGAGGTCTTCGACGATCCCACCCTCATCCGGCAGGGGCGTGAACCGATGCTCGAGCGTGCCGTCCGCTACCTGCTCGAAGAGCTCGAGAAATACCCCGTGAGGAAGGTGAAGAAACCGCCCCACCCGGACAGGAGCTGAAACACCGTCCGTACAAGGTTGAAACATGCAACGCACCCTGCCCGAGACGCATGGCCGTCGGCAGGGTGCGCTGGCGAGAAGGAAGGATTGGTGCCTGATCAAGGATTCGTCCCGGAGCGCACGCCACGATTCGCACAAGGGGTGCTATAACGTTCTCCGTTGCGACCGGCCAAGAAATTTGTTACCCGGTCCCGGTTCATGTTATATATTGAATGGGATATGAATGATTGAAGATGATAGATAGAGAAGTTGTTGTGCGATGAGCGGAAGAAATTTCTTATCAATCTCAATCCTGACGGTCGTACTGGGAGTCGTACTCGTGGGGTGTGCGGAAGATATCTATATCGGCACACAGACGGCGAACACGCCTCCCGAGGTATGGCTCTCGAGCGGTCCCGTCGAGGGTGATACGACGTCCTACCGCGTTCATTTCTACTGGGGCGGTTGGGATCCCGACGGGGAGGTCGAGTACTTCGAGTTTGTCATCGCGGAGGGAGCTCCAACAGGATTCAATCCGGAGGATACGTCAGGAGTCGAAAAATGGACGCGGACATCGACCTATGACAGTGTATTCAATGTTACCGCCGACGGTTCACCCCGTCCATACGACGGTAATGCACTCTATACCGTCTACGACAAAACGCACACATTCTTCATCCGTGCGGTCGATCATCAAGGAAAACGGTCCAGCGCGGCAGACCGTTCCTTTACCGCCTGGACACTGGCGCCGACCATCCTGATCAAAGAGCCGACG
>CBFCXB010000497.1:0-2389 GCA_965601905.1 uncultured bacterium
CCTCGGGCTGCCGACGCACGCATACATGGGCCTGAGTGATGCGAAGATCGTCGATTACCAGGCCGGGATGGAGAGCGCGATGGGGGCGACGATCGCCGCCCTCAGCGGGATCAACAACGTCTCGGGCCCCGGGATGCTCGACTTCGAGTCATGCCAGAGCCTCGAGAAGCTCGTTCTCGATCACGAGATATGCGGCATGGCGCTCCGGCTCGCCGCAGGGATCGAGCTGCGCGACGATCCGATCGCCCTCCCGCTGATCGAGAAGGCGATCGAAAAGAAGGAGTTCCTCTCGCTCCCCCATACCAAGCAGTGGTTCCGCAAGGAGGCCTACTTCCCCGACCCCGTGATCGACCGTGCCACGCTCGAGGAGTGGGAGCGGGCGGGGGGCGCCGATGCCGCGAAGCGGGCAACGGCGCGGGTCGAGAAGCTCCTCGCCGCCCACACGCCGGAGCCGCTCGACGGCGCGGTGTGCGGGTACCTCGAAGAACTGATGACGGAGGAGGCGAAGCGGGCCGGCATGGAGACGCTTCCGCCGCTCGCGTGACGTATGCCGGAGGGGTACTTCACCACGGGGAATATTTCCGAGAAATCGAGGCATATCCTCGAGGAGGTCCGGGCTCTCGGATTCCGCCGTGACATCGAATTCGCCCCCGATCGTGCGGCGCTCCTCGTCATAGACATGCAGCGGTACTTTCTCGACGGCTCTTCGCACGCATTCATTCCGAGCGCCGCCGCCATCATACCGAGGATACGAAGGCTCGCGGAGAGATTCATCGAACGGGGACTGCCGGTCATTCTCACCCGGCATATCAATACCGATGAAGATGCGGGGATGCTGGCACGCTGGTGGAACGATCTCATCAGGGAGGACGATCCGCTGAGCACGATTGCGGACGAGTTCGCCCTGCCGGGTGCAGTTACGGTGAGGAAGACGCAGTACGATGCATTCCACGGGACGGAGCTGGAGCATGTGTTGAAAGAGCGTGGTGTCGAACGGGTCGTCGTGACGGGGGTCATGACGCACCTGTGCTGCGAGACGACGGCGCGCGAGGCGTTCGTACGGGGATTTTATGTCTATTTCGCCGTGGACGGCACGGCGACGTACAGCGAGGAGTATCACCGCGCGACCGTGCTGAACCTTTCGCACGGATTCGCCGTGCCGGTTCTCACGGAGGATCTCGAGGCGCGGTTGGCGGAATGAGATGGCGCGCAATAACAGCCATATGTCCAAGGAAGACGCCGGGTCCGCGCGTGGAGCGCACCGTGACGTCGTCGTTATCGGTGGCGGACCGGCAGGGGTCGCCGCGGCGGTTCAATTGAAGCGCGGCGGCACCAATCCGCTGATCATCGAGCGGGACCGGCTCGGCGGTCTGCTCCGGGAGGCGCATCTCATCGAGAATTATCCGGGCTTTCCCGAAGGGATCGCAGGGTGCGCGCTCGCCGATCTCCTCGCCGCGCACGTCGAGCGCGCCGGCGTGGAGGTGTTGTCGGAGGAGGTCACGCGGCTCGAGCGGACCGGGGAAGACTTCTCGATCCACACCGCAGCGGGGGCGAAGGCAGCCGGAGGAGTTGTGACCACCAAACGGGCGGTGCCTACCAAGCCCGTCGAGAGGGCATTGCCCGCCGAACGAGCCGAACGGGCGTTGCCTGCTGAAGGTGTGGCGCCCGTCGGAGGCGTGGTAACCGCCGAACGGGTGGTCATCGCAAGCGGCACGGCGCCGAATGTTCTCCGGGGCGTGATGATCTTTGGCGCGGCGGCAGAGAGGGTCCATTACGGGGTGCGGGATCTCGGCGCGGTGGGCGGGGGAAGGATCGTTGTGATCGGCGGCGGGGACGCGGCGTTCGATTACGCGCTGAATCTTGCCGGTCGCAACGATGTCGTGATACTGCACCGCGGCGAACGGCCGCGATGTATTCCAATCCTCGAGGAGCGTTGCGCGGCCTCCTCGAGGATAGTGTACCGGCCGAACGCGGCGGTCGGGGAGATCGTCGCGGCGGAGAATGGTGTGATATTGAAATGCGCCTTCGGACCGGGCGCCGGAACGGAGCGGGTCGCCGCGGATCATGTCGTCATCGCGACCGGCAGGGCGCCGCGTCTCGATTTTGTCCATGCGGGGATCGGGGAGCGGATGGAGGAGTTCCGGAAAGAAGGGCTGCTGTATCTCATCGGGGATGTGACAAACGGCACGCTGCGCCAGGCGGCGATCAGCGCCGGCGACGGGGTACGGGCCGCCATGGAGATCCTCGAGCGCAGGCGAGCCGCCGCGGAGCGTGAACCGGAGTAGAGACCGGGCGATGGGACCGCCGGGCGAAGTTGGCGCGCCGCCGAGTAAAAGGAGACGAGCGGACGATGAAGGTAATTGCACGGACCGGCACGGAGGATGTCGCC
>CBFCXB010000498.1:0-2385 GCA_965601905.1 uncultured bacterium
GCGACCGGATGACGTGCATGAAACGAAATCTCGGCGGGATATGTGTACTCCTGCTGGTGGGGACGCTCTTTCTCGGGGGGTGCTGGGGACGTAAGTTTGTCCAGATGCCCCGTGAGACAATCAGTGCATCGGCGAAGATCGATTCACTGTTGCGGGATAATGCCATGCTACAGCGGCGAGTCTACCATGTGGAGAAGACACTGGCGGAGCAGCAGCAGATCAGTCGCGGCTTCAATGCGCAACTCAAGCTCGATATCGAGGAGCTCAAGGACAGGATCAACGCGCTCCAGCAGGCGCTGGCCGAGATGGGAGTCGCCAGCACATACCGGTACGAACCCCCGCCGCCGGCCGAGACTGCCATGGTAACCGATACTGCAGCGGCCGGCGGAAGTGAACAGGGGGTGGCCGGCGGAGAGCCTCCCGGCATCGATGCGACCCGTGTCGACACGGCGGGCGCCGCGGCTGACACGGCGGGCGCCGCGGCTGATACCTCCCGGAGCCGGGTGCGAACGGGAGAGTCCATTCCTGCGCCAGAGGAGATCCACCGCCAGATATACCTCGATTTCAGCCGAAGGGATTACCAGCTCGCGCTGGAGGAGTCGGACCTTTTCCTCGAAGCCTATCCCGATCATCCGCTCGGGGAGGAGGTTCGTTTCATACGCGGAGAGGGTTTCATCGAGCAGCAGAAGTACTTCGATGCGCTCAACGAGTTCGCCCTGATTCTCCAACAGTACCCAAGGGGCAAAAAGGTGCCGGCCGCGCTTCTCAGAATGGCTATTGCGTACGAAAAAATCGGCGAGGAGGAGATCGCCGCCGGTGTGGTGAAACGGTTACGCAAGGAATATCCCTACAGCGAGGAAGCCGCCATAGCGGAGGAGCGGTTTCAAGAACTCCTGGAAGAGTAAGTGCACCGCGAAATTCGGGGAGCGGGCGTGCCCCCAAATCCTCTTCTCGGGCGGGGTGCTTTGCCCGAGGGATGTGAGCGATACGGTGCAGATCAGCGATCATTTTCCTCTCTTGGCATTCGTTGTCGTCCTCCTCTTCTTCTCGGCATTTTTCTCCGGCTCGGAAACAGCGTTTTTCTCCCTGTCGCGGTTCTCCGTCACCGAGCTGGAGAAGGGGGGCAAACGCAGGCGGGCGATCGCGGCGATGTTGCGTGAGCCGCGTATGCTGCTTGTCACCATTCTCTTCGGCAATCTTCTCGTGAACATCGCGAGTACGAGCGCCGTGACGGCGCTCGCCATCAGCCTCTTCGGGGAAAAGGGCGTTGTGATCGCGATGCTCGTTATGACCTTCCTGATTCTCGTGTTCGGCGAGATATCGCCGAAGAGCCTCGCCATGAAGAACGCCGTCACCTTCGCCGTTATGGCGGTGCCTCTTCTGCGGTTCCTCATGATCGTGCTGACACCGGCTCGGTTGATCTTGAACGGCATCGCCGGATTCGCCGTCCGGCGGAGCCGGCACATCTTCGGAGACAGCAGTGAAACGTACGGCGCGCGCGAGCTCGCCACGGCGGTGGAGCTGGGTCACCACGAGGGATTGTTCGATCGCTTCGAGAAGGAGCTTCTCACCAATCTCTTTCTTCTCAGCGAAACGACCGTGCGGGAGATCATGACACCGCGGGTAGAGGTTTTCTCACTCGACACGGATACGCCGCTGAACGAAACGATCATACAGGTGCGGGACCGCGGATTCAGCCGCGTCCCCCTCTACGAGGGGCAGAGCGATCAGATCGTCGGAATGCTGCTGGCGAAAGACCTCCTGCGCTACTCACGGGAGGAGCGCGTCACCCTGCGGGATATCATGCGTTCCGCCCTGTTCGCCCCGGACAGCAAGAAGATTCGGAATCTCTTCGGGGAGTTGATCGCCGCGCGGCAGCACATGGTCATGGTGGTCGACGAGTTTGGATCGTTCGACGGTATCGTGACACTCGAGGATATTCTGGAGGAGATCTTCGGTCAGATCCGGGACCGCCGCGAGCCGCGCGTAGATGAGTATGTCCGCAGCGATGAAAAAAGTATCATCGTCGAGGGATCGATGCATCTGGAGGATTTCAACGAGATATTCGAGACCGACTTGGAATCGAGGGAGGTTGAAACCGTCGCGGGGTATCTCGTCGAACAGATCGGGAGAATCCCACGGGAAGGGGAGTCGTTCGGATACGAGGGTCTCAGGTTTCTCGTCATCTCGGCCGAGTCGACAAGGGTCAACAAGATCAAGATTGAGCGCATCACGGATACGGGAGAGGGGAATGTCTCCACTTAGAGCCGCCATACTGGTTGTCGTACCGCTCTTGCTTGCCGCCTTTTTCGCGGGCTCGGAGACGGCTGGTGTCTCCTGTAGCAAGGTGCGGCTGCGCCACCGGGCCAAGCAGGGTTCATGGCG
>CBFCXB010000499.1:0-2377 GCA_965601905.1 uncultured bacterium
AGCGGCCGTCGAGGTGGCAACGAAGTTCTCTTCGGAGCTTTATATAATGCATGTTGTTTCACCGGCGACGGATTCCAAGACACCTCTCTTTCCAGCACAGCTCGATGCCGTTTCATACCGTGAAAAGATGAAAGAGATCGCGGAAAGATCGCTCGCGGAGATCATTGCCGAGCACGTACCGAAGACGCTCGTACTTCACCAGTTGGTCGTTTTTGGCAATCCCGCGCACGAAATCCTCCGTTTTGCGGAAGAACAGGAGGAGATAGATCTGATCGTGATCGCGACGCACGGAAAGAGCGGGTTCAAACGATTCATTCTCGGATCGGTGACGGAGAGGGTCGTGCGCCACGCCGGATGCGCGGTTTTAAAGATCGGATCGAAATCACAGGCTGGAGCGGCGCCGGACGGAACCAACTGAAGAAAATCCGAGTCACATTCATGGATGGGAGGTGAAAAGATGACGAGAATCACCAGAAAGAGAAAGAAGAAAGCGGGGCTCCCTCCCGGTACACTTGTCTACGAGGGGGAGCGCAAGGTCGAGAAGGTGCGGATCACCCTGATAGATTACGACGAGAAACGTTTCCAGGAACGGGACATCGAAAAAATCGAGGAGTGCTTTCCGTTCAAGGAGGAACCGACCGTCACGTGGATCAATATCGACGGGCTCCATGACGTTGAGTTGATCGAGAAGATCGGAACGTACTTCGGCATACATCCGCTCGTGCTGGAGGATATCGTCAGCGTCGGGCAGCGTCCCAAGATGGAGGAATTCGACGACTATATCTTTTTCATCATCCGGATGTTGTCGTACGACGAAGCAAAGGGCGAGATCGAATCCGAACAGGTCAGCCTGATCCTGGGAAAGAATTTAGTCATTTCGTTCCAGGAGCGGATCGGGGACGTTTTCCAGCCGGTGCGTGAACGGCTGCGCGGCCGCAAGGCACGCATCATAAGACACGGCGCCGACTATCTCGCCTACGCGCTTCTCGACGTGGTCATCGACAACTACTTCTCGATCCTCGAAAGGGTGGGAGACCGGGTCGAGGCGATGGACGATGAGATCGTGGACAATCCGGTGCCGGAAACGCTTGCCGAGATCAGACGCCTCAAGCGAGAGATGATCTACCTGCGCAAATCGGTCTGGCCGCTTCGGGAAGTGGTGAGTGCGCTGGAACGGACCGAGACGGAACTGATCGCCGATTCGACCGGGATATACCTGCGGGATGTGTATGATCACACGATCCAGGTGATCGACACGGTCGAATCGCTCAGGGACATGATCTCAGGCATACTCGATATATACATCTCCAGCGTCAGCAACCGAATGAACGAGGTTATGAAGGTGCTGACGATCATTGCCACGATCTTTATCCCGCTCACCTTTATCGCCGGCATCTACGGGATGAACTTCGAGTACATGCCGGAGCTCAAGTTCCATTGGAGCTATCACATCGTTTGGGGAGTGATAGTCATCGTCGGCATCACGATGATGATATTTTTCAGACGGAAGCGGTGGCTCTAACGGGCCGCCGGACATCGCGTTCATTCCTACTCCGCGTGCAGCAATCACGGGGGTGAGATACCCGTGTCCCGTGCAAGACGCGTTATTGCCGTTGTTCTGTTCGTCTTATTCGGTGCGCTCGTCGCGCTTTCCATCTTCCTCTCGGCCGGTCCCGGAGAGCGTTTCATAAAGGGGATCGTTGAGTCGCGCCTCGGGGGCGCACTGGATCGCGAAGTCCGTATCGGTACGCTCGAAACGAATCTCTTCTCCCGTCTCGTGCTGGAACATGTATCAATGTTCCGCGTGGAGCGCGGCGATACCGTACCGCTCGTCGAAATAGCAGGCTTTCGCGTCGACTATAACCTCCTGAAATTGCTCAGAAAGAAAATCCACGTCACTTCCCTCGATATGGACCGGCTGGCGGTTTCCGTCCGGAGGGACAGTATGGGTGTCCTCGACCTTCCCGCATTCGGGCAATCACGGGGAACACGGAGTGGATCGGGTGGCGGAATATCGGTGACGTTGGATCGAGCGGTCATCCGCAACGCCCGTATCCGGTACCATGATGAACGGGGTGGAATCCGGGGCGATCTCGACGGCGTCGGTGTCGAGGTGCACCGCACCGGCGAGGATTCCTACGGTTTCCGTGTACGGACCGCCGGGGGCGCCGTTTCGTACGGTACGGTGCATGTACCGATAACGGCACTCCGGTTCGAGGGCACCGCCGGCGCGCGGGACGCCGGCCTCGATTCGCTCGAGGTCCGCATACCCGGCTTGGTCTGCCGGGGGAACGGTTCGCTCGTCCGCGCTCCCGGAGCCCCTCGCGTCGCCGGTAATATTCGTATCACGGGCGATCTGGGACGCCTCGCCGGTCTC
>CBFCXB010000500.1:0-2365 GCA_965601905.1 uncultured bacterium
CGGGACGGACTCGAGATCGAGGGGATACTGGTGAAGCCGGTGGGATTCAAACCGGGTAGGCGTTACCCGCTCGTCGTCGCGGTCCACGGCGGCCCGGAGTCGCACTACTCGAACCGGTGGCTCACGAGCTATTTCAACCCGGCCCAAGTCCTGGCCGGCAAGGGATACGTGGCATTCTATCCCAACTACCGCGCGAGCACCGGTTACGGTCTCGACTTTGCCATGCAGGGATACATGGACGCGGCCGGCAAGGAGTTCGACGATGTGGCCGACGGCATCACGTACCTCGTCGATGAGGGAATCGCCGATCCCTCGCGTGTCGGGCTCGGCGGCGGCTCGTACGGCGGATTCGCCGCGGCATGGTTCGCGGGGTACTACACCGATATGGTCAGGGCCGTATGCATGTTCGTCGGCATCAGCGATCTGGTGAGCAAGCGGAGCACGACGGATATCCCGTACGAGGAACTCTACGTCCATTCGGGCAAAAAACTCGAGGAGAAATGGCAGTTCAGCCTCGAGCGGAGCCCGATCTACCACGCGCACAAGAGCAGGACGGCGGTACTGATCATCGGCGGCGCTGCGGACACACGCGTCCATCCGTCGCAGAGCCTCGAATTCTACCGCAGGCTCAAGATGAACAATCACCCGGCGGTGCGCCTCGTCCGTTACCCCGGCGAGGGGCACGGCAATGCACGGCAGCCGGGCAGGATAGATGTCCTCTACCGACACCTCCAGTGGTACGACTGGTACGTGCGGGACGGAAAACCGCTCGAAGGGCCGATGCCGCCGCTCGATATCAGTGATCACTACGGACTGGAGCTGGAAGACGAGCAGTAACAACAGCGTCTGCGAAAGTGAGGTGCACCATGAACGAATCGAACAAGAAGGTATCGAGACGATCCTTTATCGGCCGGAGTGCGGCCGGTCTCATCGGTGCGGGGATCGGGCTGACCGGCGCCGCGGGGCGACTCGCCGGCACCCCCCCGCCCCAGCAGGCAGCGGACGCTGCGGAATCAGAGGAGGCGAAACCTTCCATCCAGGAGTATCGCCAGCTCGGCCGGTTCGACTGGAAGGTCTCCGATATATCGTTCGGCAACGCCGGGATGCAGGATCCGTCGACGCTCGAGCACGCCATCGAGCGAGGAATCAATTACGTCGACACGGCCCGGCAGTACTACGACATGGAAAAGGTCATCGGTCAGATATTCCCCGCCAAGCGCGACAAAATATTCGTGACGACGAAACTCGATCCACCGCTCATCACGGCGGATGTCTCCGAGGAGACCGTCACCACGGGGATCGAAGAGAGCCTCGAGCGTCTCAATACCGATCACATCGACTGCTGCCTGATCCACTCGATCGGCGATCCCAACCTCGGCGACCGGTCGCGTATCGAGAATTCGAATATATACCGGGCGTTCGAGAAGGCGAAAAAAGCCGGCAAGATCAAGGGCTGGGGGGCAAGCTCGCACGGCCCCCGGATGATCGAGGAATTCAACTGGCTGATCGACAACACCGATATCGACATGATCCAGCCGGGGATGAACTTCATGACGAAGGGACTCGAATCGGTTCTCGCGAAGGCAAAGAAGGAGAACATCGCCGTTGTGGCGATGAAGACGCTCTCCGCCGCGAAGAAGATCGTGCAGAAGGAATACATGAAGGACAACAAGCTGGTGCGGCGGCTCGTTATCAAATGGATGCTCGCCCGTCCGAACGTGGACACACTGGCGATCACGATGAGGACCTTCGAACAGATCGACGAGTACGTGTCGATATCGGGGCAGCGCACCGTGACGCCGGAGGAGCAGAATATGCTGATCGGGTACGGGAGAGTGATCGACCGCGATTACTGCCGTCCCGGTTGCGATGGGTGTCTCGCCGCGTGCCCCAACAGCGTCCCGATTCATGACATCTTCAGGTACAGGCTCTACTTCGAAAGCTATGAGCAGGAGAAGTATGCGATGCAGCTCTATGCACGGCTTCCGGCGTCGCACAGCGCGCAGCGGTGCAAGCTATGTTCCGGATCGTGCTTCGGCGCCTGTCCGTTCAACATAGCGATCCGTTCGAAGCTGATAGAAACTCACTCGATGCTCACTCTCGGCTGACAGGAGGCATAGCATGGGATTATCACGATTGCAGCGACACCGGCGGGCGATCGGGGCGATTGCGCTCTGCTCCCTCTTCTCCTTCTCGTTTCTTACGCTCGGCTGTTCACCACAGGAGAAAGACCCCGCCAAACGCCTTCTCGGTAAAGCGGTAACAAAACTGGGGGGGCTGGAGAAAACGAGGGGTTGGACCACAAGAATGGAGAGAGGAATCCTCACACAGAACAGACCGGGCTGGGGCACGCTCCAGGCGGTTT
>CBFCXB010000501.1:0-2356 GCA_965601905.1 uncultured bacterium
GCATCGTAGTCACCGTCGACAACGGTCACCATCGCTCCCTCGGATTCGATCGCCCGGATCCGCTCCCCGATCGTCCCCGCCGGCATGAAGACACGCGCCCCGAATCCGAACCACGAGGCGACACGAGCGATGGCCCGTCCGTGGTTGCCGTCGCTGGCGGTGACGAGCGTGACGGGGCCGAAGGAGCGCAGCCTCTCACGCAAAGAGCCGGGAGAATTCCACCCGGTAATGAGCTCCGGGGCACGTTCGGCGATCGAACGGTAGACGGCCCAGGAGGCGCCGAGGATCTTGAAGGCGGGCAAGCCGAGCCGCGCGGATTCGTCCTTGACCCACACGCGCCCGACACCGAATTGCCGCGCGGCGGCCTCTCCGAGATCCACCAGCGTCGTGACACGGTAATCCGGGAGCCCGCGGTGAAACGTGAGGGGGAGATCATTCGCACCATCACCCCCGAGCTCGCGAATGGCCTTTTCATTATATAGAACTTTACCCATCTTGTACGCCCTCAGGCGCCGGATACTTCTCCCCGCTCCTGCCGCCGTGCATGTTCGCGGCCCGGCCCGCATCCATGCCGATCATACCCGACGGCCCGTCGGGGCGGGAGCAAATTCCCTCCCACAGTGCAATTTTTTCTGGTAATACCGCGGGATCGAGCGGATACTGCAAGGAAACGGCGATCATGACGACGGTCGAGAGAAAGTGAGACGGCATGAAAAACAGCGATTTGTTCAAGAAATGGGGGATATTCCATAAGGACACCGACTGCCGCAGCATCATGTATGACTTCGCCAACCACCTCGAGTACTCCCTTTCGAAGGACCAGTACACCGCCACGATGCGCGACATGTTCCATTCGCTCGCGTTGACGGCGCGCGACCGAATGATCGAGCAGTGGATCCGAACCCAGCAGTCGTACTACGATCAAGACGTCAAGCGCGTCTACTACCTCTCGGCCGAGTATCTGATGGGGCGGGCTCTCATCAATAACCTGATCAACCTCGAGATGTACGAGGAAGCGCGCACGGCTATGAAGAACCTTCACATCGAATTCGATGATCTCGCCGAGCAGGAACCGGACGCCGGACTGGGAAACGGCGGCCTGGGGAGGCTCGCCGCATGCTTTCTCGATTCGCTGGCGACACTCGAGATACCCGCCTACGGCTACGGGATCCGGTACGAGTTCGGTATCTTCGAGCAGGCGATCCGCGACCTCGGCCAGGTCGAGCTTCCCGATGCATGGCTGAAGTACGGAAACCCATGGGAGATCGAGCGGCCCGAGTACAGCTTCACCGTCAAGTTTTACGGGAAAACGCACGATGCGGTGTGGCCGGACGGACGTCTCAAGGTCGAGTGGATCGACACGAGCGATGTCATCGGCATCGCCTTCGACACCCCGATCTGCGGGTACGACAACCATACGGTCAACACGCTGAGACTCTGGTCGTCGCGCGCCTCGAAGGATTTCGATCTCACCTACTTCCAGCACGGCGATTACCTCAAGGCGGTCGAGGAGAAGAACCTCTCGGAGAACATCTCCAAGGTCCTCTATCCGAACGACAACAATTTCCTGGGAAAGGAGCTGCGGCTCAAGCAGCAGTACTTCTTCGTCTCCTGCTCGATCCAGGATATCGTGCGGCGGCACCTCGTCAAGCACCTCTCGTTCGATTCCTTCCCCGACAAGGCTGCCATCCAGCTCAACGACACCCACCCCTCGCTCGCCATCGTGGAACTGATGCGCATCCTGATGGACGAGCACCGTCTCAACTGGGGCGAGGCGTGGCAGATCACAACGCGGACATGCGCCTATACCAACCATACGATCCTCTCCGAGGCGCTCGAGGAGTGGCCCGTGGCGATGTTCGGCACGCTGCTTCCCCGGCACCTGCAGATCATCTACGAGATAAACCGCCGCTTCCTTCGCGACGTCTCGGTGCACTACGTGGGGGATACCGATTGCCTCCGCCGCATGTCGATCATAAAGGAGAACACGGAGAAGAAGGTGCGCATGTCGCACCTCGCCATCGTCGGATCCCACGCGGTGAACGGCGTATCGGAACTCCACACCAGATTGCTGAAGAACAAGGTTTTCAGAGATTTCGAGGATATCGCCCCCGGTACGATCCAGAATATCACAAACGGCATCACTCCCCGCAGGTGGCTTCTCTCTGCCAATCCGCGACTCGCAGACCTGATCTCGGAGAGGATCGGCAAGCGCTGGATCAAGAATCTCGACGAACTGAGGCAAATCGAACAGTACGCCGAGGAGGACACGTTCCAGTCCCGGTTCAACGAGGTGAAACGGAGCAACAAGGAGGACCTCGCCGCACTCACGCGTGATATCACGGGATTCGATATC
>CBFCXB010000502.1:0-2346 GCA_965601905.1 uncultured bacterium
CAGCTGTGTGGCTCCGCTCTACGGTACGGCGGCGCGTTCGGTGCGCGCACGGCGCTACTGGACAGCTGTGTGGCTCCGCTCTACGGTACGGCGGCGCGTTCGGTGCGCGCACGGCGCATCCGGTCGAACAGGCTGACGAGATAATCCCGTCCCCCCGCGGCGTCCGCTACATCGACCTCCAGCTCGAGAAACGGAATCCGGCGCGCCTCCAGGAGGAGCTTCACCAGGATCACGAAATCCACGGTGCCCCGCCCGGGAGGGAGATGATCGTCGGAGAGACCGTCATTGTCGTGCAGGTGGAGCGCCGCCACGTCATCACCGAGAGAGCGCCACCACCGCCGCACGGGGAGCTGCGAATAGACATTCATGTGACCCGTATCGAGACAGAACCTGACGCCGCCGCACTCCCGCAGCAGGGACGCGAGGTGCCGGAGCACCTCGGGTCGGTCGTCCCACGTGTTTTCAAGGGCGATTTCAACGCCGTGCGCCCGTGCCTTTTCGATGAGATGCGGCATCCTGCGGCTCCAGTTGCTGAACCAGTATCGCCGCCCCATCCGCGAGTACTGGGGGAGGTACCCCGTATGCATCACCATCAGTGAACCGCCCAGGGCGGCCGTCACTTCGATCGCCCGTGCGAGACAGCGAATCGAGTATTGGGAAATGCCCTCATCGATACTGGCCACGTCGAGACCGAAGAAGGGAGCGTGTGAGAATATACGGTGCCCCTTCGAGTCGAGAAGACGTTTCAGGCGAACGCAGTCCATATCGGTGAGATCCATGAGATACTCCGTATCGTCCATCCTGACATCCGGGATAAAACCGTCACGCGAAACGGGCTCCATTTTCTCCTCGAGGCGTTCGAACGGTACGCTGACGTAAAACTCCATGGCGATCCAGCAATCTTGTATTTTGAAACCAAACACGCGCATGCTCATCGCACGCGCTCCCGCCGGCGCAGCTCACCCGCGTTCGAACCGCTCACGCTGGTCCCGGCGCACGCGCGCCCTCGATCGCTCCGCACGCACACCGGCGTAGACACACTCAGGCGCAATCGCACCGCCCACCGCCGGTCCTGCGCACACTCACCCTTGACCGCGCCGGCAAAGATTTATATGCTTCATGCATATTGCCAGAATTCGATGTGCAAGACAAGGAGTGATACGAATGATGAAACTGGTTGAATGCGTCCCCAATTTCAGCGAGGGCCGGGACATGGCCAAGATCGACCGGATCACGGCCGAGATCGGTGCAACCGAGGGTGTCAAGCTGCTCGACGTCGACCCGGGAAAGGACACGAACCGCACCGTCGTCACATTCATCGGCGCACCGGACGAGGTCGTGGAGGCCGCATTCAAGGCGATAGCGAAGGCGGCGGCGGTGCTCGACATGACGAAGCATACCGGAGCGCACGCCCGCATGGGCGCCACCGACGTATGCCCCTTCGTTCCCGTGGCCGGCGTCACGATGGAGGATTGCGTCGAGCTGGCGCGAAAACTGGGCCGGCGCGTCGGCGAAGAGCTGGGCATTCCGGTCTACCTGTACGAGGAGGCGGCTTCCCGTCCCGAGCGCAGGAACCTCGCCACCGTGCGCGCGGGCGAGTACGAGGGGCTTGCCGAGAAGTTGAAGGATCCCGAATGGAAACCCGACTTCGGACCGGCGAAATTCAATCCGAAGACCGGTGCGACGGTGATCGGCGCCCGCGAGTTCCTGATCGCTTATAATATAAATCTTAATACCCGGGATCGCACCGTTGCGCAGGAAATCGCTTTCTCCATCCGCGAGAAGGGACGTCTGAAACGTGACGCTTCGGGCGCGGTGGCGCGCGATGAGAAGGGTAAAGCCCTGAGGCAACCAGGCATCTTCAAGGCCTGCAAGGCGGTCGGGTGGTACATGGAGGATTTCGGGCGAGCACAGATATCGATCAATCTCGTCAACTACAAGATCACGCCGCCGCAAGCCGTCTTCGACGAATCGTGCAGGATCGCCACGGGGCTCGGCGCACGGGTGACGGGGAGCGAGCTGGTGGGACTCATCCCGCTCGAGGCGATGCTCCAGGCGGGCAGATATTACTTAAAGAAAATAGGCGCGACGACGGGCGTACCGGAATCCGAGTTGATACACACGGCGATCCTCTCGCTCGGTCTCGACGACCTCTATCCGTTCGAGCCGGACAAGAAGATCATCGAGTATCAGTTCCGGCGGGAGCCGGAGCTCACGGGTATGAAGGTGCATTCCTTCGCCGATGTCCTCTCGACCAACGCTCCGGCCCCCGGGGGCGGCAGCGTTTCGGCCCTCTGCGGGGCGCTGAGCGGCGCGCGGTCCGACAAGGTCGCCCCCCGCCCGCCC
>CBFCXB010000503.1:0-2341 GCA_965601905.1 uncultured bacterium
GGAGACGGCATCATTACGACGGGTGAGAACTTCCTTCTCACCGTGGGCGTGAAGAACTTCGGAACGGGAACCGCATACGGTCTCCAGGGAAAGATCCGCAGCAGCGATATCTACATCAACATAAGTGACAGCACCGCCGTGTACGATGATATCGGTCTTCTGGGAGTCTCCTACGGCGACGGGTTCGTTCTCAACGAATCGAACTTTAGCACGATCAACTATATAGAATTCGAGTTGACCGATACCTACGGACGGGTGTTCACCGATGAGATCGAGTTCAGATCACCCGGTGCACCGCACACCGTCGTTCCCGACGCGAGCGTTGGACCGACGGAGATACACCTGACCTGGCGCGAGCCGGACGACGCCGAGTCGTACCGGTACCTCGTCTACCATTCCCTCGATCAGGGCGGTCCATACGAGCAGGCGAACGCGGATCCGGTCCTCTACACCCTGTACGTCGATTGCGATCTCCTCTCCAGCACCCGTTACTATTTTGTAGTCGCAACGGTCGACTCGTGCGGCAACGTGGGACCGTACAGCGGGGAGGTTACGATCACTACGAGTCCTCCACAGCTTACCGGGTGGCCGAACAAGCTCGGCAAGGAAACATCGAGCAGCGTCAAGATCGGGGATGTCGACGGCGACACCCATCCGGATGTCGTAGTCGGTTCCGACGTCATCTACGCGTGGCACGGCAACGGGATCGAGATCAGGGACGGCGATAGTAAACCACTCACCTGGGGTCCCTTCAATGAGGACGGCAGTAATTATACGGCGACGGTCGCCCTGGCGAACCTCGACGGCCTCCCGGGGAACGAGATTGTCGGCTCCTCGTGGAATACCAAGGAGATCTGGGCGTGGACGGCTGATGGGGATACGCTCGCCGGCTGGCCGCAGAAGACGAAATACCTCTGTTGGGCCAGTCCGGTCATCGGGGATTTCGACGATGACGGTGATTTCGAGATCATCGCTCACGACATCCAGGGACGGGTGTACGTCTGGCACCACGACGGAACGGAGCTCATGGACGGCGACGGCGATCCGGCGACGAACGGCGTCTTCTTCCTGACGGGATCGTACATCTGGCACCTCTCGACACCGGCCCTTGCCGATATGGACGAGGACGGGGCCCCCGAATTGATCGTGTGCGCGCCCGATGATAGTATCTACTGTCTCGATCCCGACGGTTCCGCGGTTCCGGGGTGGCCGGTGCCGGTGCTTGACGCCGGATCCGATATCAAGGCGAGCCCCGCCGTCGGTGACATCGACGGGGACGGGCATCTCGAGATGGTAGTGGCGAGCACGTCGAACCGCATATACGGGCTCAACCATGACGGGACGACAATGACGGGGTGGCCGCTGTGGGTGTACAGCTCCTATCCCTATTTCGTCCCTTCCCCGGCCCTCGCCGATCTGACAGGCGACGGCAAGCTCGAGGTGATCATTGCGAGCACGAGCATGTACGTGCACATATTCAGGTATGACGGCGTTGCACTTCAGAACTATGACGGCATGTACGACTGGCCCCAGATGTACGCTACATCGGGAGGCACCGAGTCCTCGCCCATAGTTGCTGATATCAACAACGATGGGAGTCTCGATATCATCATGGGGAGCGAGGAGGGCATGCTGAGCGCGTGGAGCGTATACGGTGAATACATCGCCGGCTTCCCCGTGCTGCTCAAGGGATTCGTCCGTGGGACGCCGACCGTGAGCGATCTCGACCTGGACGGCGACCTCGAGCTCGTCACCTCGTGCTGGGATGCGAACGTGTACGTCTGGGATCTTTCCGCCGATTATTACCACGGCGCCTTAGCGTGGAATGGATTCCACTCCAACATTCACAACACCGGCAACATGGATTTCGATGCATCGACGGGTATCGGGGAGATCGCGTTCACGTACGATTTCACAGGCAAGGGCATCGAGCTTACATGGCTCGTCGCTGCGACCGCCGATTCGTGGACCCTGTTGCGCGAGAGGGAGGACCTTGAGTTCGAGTTCCTCATGGCGAATATGCGGCCCGATGAAAATGGTTTGATTCGGTACGTCGATCTGCTGGCCGAGGAGGGTGTGGGGTATCGGTACCGCCTCGTCGCTGACGGCCGGAGCGATATAATGTTCGAGACGGACAGGCTCGAGATGCCGATCACCTCGGCCCGGCTGTACCAGAACCATCCCAATCCGTTCAATCCTGCGACCACGATCACCTTCACCGTACCCGGCGGGGCCGCGGAACACGAGAGTGTCGTCCTCGTCGTCTACGATGTCAAGGGCGCCCGCGTGAAAACGCTGGTCAACGAGGTAATACCGGGCGGCAGGCACACGGTACAGTGGG
>CBFCXB010000504.1:0-2338 GCA_965601905.1 uncultured bacterium
CCACCGTCCCCTCGTTCCGCCGAAGAGCACGAGCAGGGACCACACGACGAGCAGAACGACCCGCCAGCGTTTCAGATCGGTGATGATCGGCATTATGGCGTCGAGAATCCGATTGGCGGGAGCGCGATTTAAAAATCTGAAGGCCCGCACCTCGACGGATGTTTCGTCGGGGGGATTGATGGACGCTTCACCGGGGGGATTGATGGATGGTCGATGCGATGGTTCGTCCGGATGTAAAGAGGTATCTTTGCGCCCCGCCGTGTCCGCCGCGGTGGCGAGTACGCGGCCCTCCGATGCGGGAGACACACCATTCGCCACGGATGCATAGGGACCGGCGGGACTCAAGCACAGGGTGAGCGCGATTGTGATAAGTATCGAGATTGCTGTATATCCGCATTTCATGAGAATACCGAGCTGAACCGTTTGTTCGTTTCTTCCCGAGAGGTGCGGGTCGGTAAAGGACGGGCTGTCCGTGGAACGCCCGGGTCCACTGCTTGCGGCGTTTCCCGGCAGCCGTGGAGTGCATTTAGAATACGATTCCGCCCGTCACGGCGAAATAGGTGAACGAATCCCCCTCGGTGAAGACGATATGGTACATCGGCCTGATCTCGTACGTGAAGTTGCCCTTCTCCATGGTGATCCCGCCGCCGAGGCAGAGGCCGAGTTCGAAGTTGTCTTCCTCAACCGAGATAAATTCGATCGGACCGCTCTTGTAGGTTACTTTCACATCGGTCGCGATCCGGTAGATCCCGATTCCCGCCTGGCCGAAGAAGTTTACTGGCCGCATCTCGTCCGGCTTGATCAGGTACCGTACCTGGGGCACGACCTCGAAACTCGACCAGTGCCCATCGGTATCGGCAGCGTAACCGCCGCTTTCCCATTGCTCTTCGTTGGCCCCCCACCGGTTGTAGGCTACGCGCATGCCGATACGTAGTAAATCATTGTAGTGGTAAAAACCGTTAAACCCGAGACAGAATCCCAGGTTGGCGGCGTCTCCCTCATTGCCCGTCGGGAGCGACAGTCCGCCGTCCACACTCCAGGCAGTCTCGTCGAAAAATGTCTGTGCGCTGCCGCTCGATGCGGCGGCGAGGATTGTGCATGCAAAGGCGAGTGCAACAGCCAGGCATCTCCGTTTCATGTTTTTCTCCTTCCCATATGCCGTGACGGCGGCCGTACACGGCGGTCCCACAAAACCGATTGAAAAATCGGTGAGACTATTGCACGGATCCGCCGAAATTACAAGCCCTGTTGTGTTTGACTCCGATGCGTCCACTGCGCGGATTGCGCTGGCAGATTATCGAGGATGGGAATTTGTCGGGTCCGGATTATAGGTGTGCCTGGGGGCATCCAGAGGGGGATGTGTTCGCCGGCGGATCTCCGTGCATCATATATCGTCTCGGTATGCAGTAGGGAAATGTTCGGCGGAGGCAAAATTACCGTTGATTGATACAGTCCGCCGCCTCGACCCCCTCAACGAGGCGCGCCGATATCTGGAATCCGCCGATACAGCTCACCAGCATGGCGCCGCGGCGCTCGAACGGAAACTCGACGAGACGCGGCCCGCCGGACGCCTTGATGTGCACATGCTCGAGAAAATCGCCGTTCTCCTGTATCGATTCGGGAAGCGTGGCGAAGAAGACGTAGTCGATGAGCGCGATCGCCTCGTCGGCCTGTAACGCACAGAGGACGGGCCGCCCAAGCCCACTCGATTTCTCGATACGGTATCCGGGCTGCCGCCGCGTGAAGAGGCGGCCCACCTTGAGGTAGGCGTACGTGTTGAGCGAGAGGAATGAGGGCACATATACGAGAAATGTGCCGGCACCCTCGATCCGGCCCAGGAGGTGCTCGATCTCGGCGGTGGAGGGGACGTTCTTCACGCTGCTCGCTTCGCTGAGGAATTGAGCCCGCTTCATGACGGTCGTGACCTCGGAGGCGGCCGTGAAAAGACCCTCGAATCCATCTTCCTCCATTTCGAATTCAGCCGTCGCGATCGTGCGGGTGCTGTCCCGCAGGCCTCCCAGTATCCGCTCCGTCTGGGCGCGGAGGTCTACGCAGTCGATACCGATTACCCAGAAGGGGAGCACCATCGGTTCACCTTCGATCCCGGCCGGCGGCAGCGCCCGGTAGACGGTGATCGGCCGCAGCCCGTCCGAGGTGAGCACCCAGTACGCGAAGCAGGTGCGGCACTGAAATGTCACGTATTGACCCATGACGGGGAGCGCATGCCCGCAGTGATTGCACTTGAGCGGCATGACGAGTAACGAATCTCTCATCCTACCCATCACCTCCGAACCATCCGTCGAGCCGTGCCGCCAGCCACCGGTGCGGTGGCAGGAAT
>CBFCXB010000505.1:0-2325 GCA_965601905.1 uncultured bacterium
TACGATGACGTCAACACATTCGGTGTGTTGGCCGCCGAGGGATTCCTGCCGGGGTACGGTCTCGAGACCGGTTCGACTCTCGCCAGGGCGGACATACCATTCTGGAAGCGGGGCGCAATGGACTTCGTGCTGCCGCGGCCGCCGAGCGTCGCGCTTCGGGAGTACGTGCCCGGCAATCTCATCTATGCCAACGGGAACCGGTTCGTCGCCCGCCATTTCCACCGTGACGTGGACGAGCAGCGGATCGAGACGCCGGTATTCGAGGTGTCAACCGAGCGCCAGGCCGTCAAGGAGACGAGCGCCGTCGCCTCTCCCGCCGGTCTCGGCGGTGCGGTCCTTCCGGCAATCTCCGTGTGCGATGTCGATCTCGATCATATATCGCATATCTCCGACGAGGAGGAGTTCCGGTTCCAGATGGGCGTATCAGTGTACGGCCTGGAGCGGAATCAGCATAACGGCGGAATTGCGTATCAGTGGGGCGAGCAGGCGCTGCACTTCAGAAAGGGAGTGCGGCTGCGCCTCGTCAATGTCGGCTCTTCGTACGCAATCGATCGCTTCGATCGGTTCGGCTACCCCGTCTGCACGGTGTGCGGCCAGAGCGTCTCGCCGCTCTCGTCCGAGCGCCAGCGGGAGCATTTCGAGAAAACGCACGAGGAGCGGTGCGGGAGAAGCGTAGGCCCGGTGGGTTTTTATGCGGACGTGGTCGCCGATGCGATGACGCTTCCCGCCTGCGATAACCAGGCGGTCGCATACAGCGTCATGGAGGCACTGCGCTTCGCCGCCACCCGTGTGCTCGATATGCATGTGGGCGATCTCCAGGTGCTGGTCATCGGCCATGTCGACCGCGACGAGGTCGATGCGTTTCTCTGGGATCCGATGCCGGGTGGCTCGGGACTGCTCGATCAGATCCGCGAGAGATTCGATGAAGTTGTCGGCGTGGCGCGGGAGATCGTCTCGGGTTGTCCCTCGGCCTGCGAGACGTCCTGCATCGACTGCCTCCAGAACTTCAGGAACTCGTACTATCACAAGTATTTGAACCGGAAGCTCGCGCTGGAGCGATTCGACGCCTGGGGCGGGCGCCTCGTTGAAAGCCATCCGATTCCTCCGAAGCAGCCGTTCCTTGGGCCGGTGGATGGAGCGTACCCCGTGAACGAGGCGGAGCGGCGGCTGCGGCATCTACTCCTTGGGGCAGGATTCGAGGAGGGAATACGGGGTGAACAGCTCCGGTTGGACCGTGCGCTTGGTACTACGACGCCCGATGTGATCTACCGGGCCGAGCATCACGAGCCGAACGAGGGCGTGTGCATATACCTCGACGGCCTGAGCGAGCATATCCACGGCAATCCAGAGACGGCGGCGCGTGATAGAGCGATTCGCGATTGGCTGCGGAATCACGGATACGAAGTGATCGAGATCGCCGTGAGCGATCTTTCAGATCAGGGCGCGATGACAAGGTGCTTCCGCAGGCTCTCAACGTATCTGCGGAGGGATGATCTGCGGGAATCGCTGCGAGAATCGCTGCGAGAGAGGGGCGGTTGGTTCGAGGCGGCGGCGCGCGGGCGCGGTTCGCAGGGCGATGCGGGCCGGCGGCCGTTCAAGCCGAAAATCGTCCGGCCCGAGGAGAGCGAGAAGTACGTCTCCTGCGTGCCGCTCAGGGCGGCGGCGGGCGCATTCGGCGATCCCCAGCATATCGACGAGAGCGAGTTCCAGTGGATCGAGATCGACACACCGCACAAGCTGCGCCCCGGCATGTTCGTTGCCCAGGTGGTCGGGAAGTCGATGGAGCCGCAGATCCCCGACGGGGCGTACTGCCTCTTCTCGGCGCCTGTCACGGGCACCCGCCAGGGCAAGGTCGTACTCGTCCAGCTCCGCGACACGGTCGATCCCGAGACGGGCGAGCGCTACACGGTGAAGCGCTACGAGAGCGAGAAGGTGGAGGCCGACGACGGCACCTGGCGGCATATCAGGGTGACGCTCAGGCCACGGAATCCAGCGTTTGAGGCGATAGAGCTGAAGTGCGAGGATGAGGGGGAAGTAGCTGTTATAGCAGAAGTTTTGGCGGTTCTCAAATAATAGCGTGTCAAATTGAATCTACTCTTGAGTGTTGATAATTACATTTGTTTATTTGTATTTAATATTAATTATAGCTTCATAAAATCTCATCATAATCAATTAAATGCTTTATACTTTCTCAGAAATATTATATTATGTAAATCAAGGGATAATTTGTCTTCCATATTGAATAATATGTATCATATGCCTGCTTATTACACGGATATTGTATTAAGGAAGCATATATGGAACTAATTAATGATACAAATATTT
>CBFCXB010000506.1:0-2322 GCA_965601905.1 uncultured bacterium
TCGAGAGTGGGCAGTGTACGCAGCGCGCGACGGAGACTCCGCGCCGCCTTCGGGGTCAGTGCTTCCCTGCGGAGTTTGATCGCATCGATGTGCATTGCGCCTCTCACGATCGACGGATCGTACGCGTGCCGGGCATCAGCCCCCCGGCCTGCATCGTCCATCATTGCACGCCTCCTTCGCAAAGACGCCGTGCGTGGGATGGCACAAGGTGCATGAAACACGCTCCCCTGCACTGACGGCGTACCCGGACCGCGCGCCGCGGAACAATCCGTTCAACGTGAAAACCGGCGCCACGGCCGCCGCCTCAATGTAACCCTAGCAACAGCCGCTTACCGAATCAATCCTATTCTGTCGAATCTGGGACGGTGGGTATCCGGATCAATGGAAAACCAGCGGACGATCATTTTCCCCTCGACGTTTTCGAGCGGTACGAATCCCCACGCCCTGCTGTCGTAGCTGTTGTCCCTGTTGTCGCCCATGACGAACAGCCTCCCCTCGGGCACCGTGATCCTGCGCGTGGTGTCGAAGGGAGTCTTGCGCGGGGTGGTATGGATGAGATGCCGGTTGTTGAACAGCTCCTCCTCGAACACGAGGGCCGAACCGTTCCTGCCGACGAACCGCTTCCCGATCGAAGTGCCGTTCACGTATAGATCCTTGTCGATGATCTCGATGACATCGCCGGGAACGCCGATGACCCGCTTCGTATAGTCTTCGCTCTCGTCCGGTGGATACTTGAAAACTATAACATCCCCCCGCTCCGGCGTTTTCCAGTCCATGATGGTGGTCTTTGTGAAGGGAAGTTTCAGCCGGTACGCGAGCTTATTGGCGAAGAAGAACTCGCCCTCGAGAATCGTCGGATTCATCGAACCGGTCGGCACTCGGTAGCTGGCGAACACCGACGATCGTATACAGATGAGGATACAGATGAATACGACATACGATACGACATCCCGACCTTTGACACGCTGCAGAAATCTGAATCTGTTCATATTCGCCTCCCGCGCACTATGCGATATAACCGATCGAGCGGCACGCCTCGCCGTTCGAATCCCCGCCCACCCACCGGCATTGCACCGGCCGCTCCTACCGTCATTCTGTTATTGTTATACGTATCTCCGAGAGTTTTGGTTCATCACTCGAGAATGACGTTCCGCCTCACATCACCTTCCCAGGTGCCGGACTCGAGGCGCAAGAAGCAGAGCAGGTGATTCGTTCCCGCACCAATATTCTTGAATGCGTGCGAAATCCGCGGAGGTATCGTGATGAGCGGTGCACCGGCACCCTCGAGAACGGTATCCATCGTCTCTCCCGTCTCGTCATCAACGGCATTGAATCGAACTCGCCCACCGATGACCCAGATGTACTCCGTCTGGTTTTCATGGTAATGATTGCCGCGCACGGCCCCGGGCTCGAGGCTGACCAGATGAACGTTCGACACCGATTTCATAGGCGACGGGTCCGTCAACTTTGCGAAAAATCCCCTTTTGTCCGTGTCAACGACCGTTTCCCGAATCACTACCTTCACGGGTGCCTCCCCCACGCTCGGCGTTATAGCGCACCGTTTACATTCCGATTCCGAGAGCCGCTCATGCGGCGGCACTCTCCTCGATCCGCCTTCTCCCGCCGAAACGCATTTGAAAGATGATGCCCACGATCGAGAGCGCGAGCCAAAACACGAATATCAAGTAGAAGCGAGCTCCGTCGATTTGAAACATCCAGCCGGGATTCCAGAACACGAGGGGAGAATACCACACCCCGCCGGCAAGAAAATACAGTGCTGCGACGATGTTCCAGGCCCCGATGGTCGCCGTGGCTACAATGAGTATGATCCGTTGAAACACGACGGCGAGGATTCCGCATAACACGGCCAGCACGATGCCGATCACGAAACGCGAGTCGTAGCCGGCCACACCGGTCACTATGGTCCCCAGTATCCACCCGCCGGCGGCGCCGAGCACGAACACGCCGATATAGTAAATGAACGATACCAGGAACGCTCCGATAAAACCGCCTACGACGGCCGCGATAGCCGCGACGACCACCGATCCGCCGGACAGGGTGAAGACGAACGAACCCGCAAGAAATCCCGCGACGATAAATCCCACGATACCGAGAACCACCCTGAACAGGCGATGCCCCCAGAAACAACTGATCGCGCCGATGGCGAGGGGGATCAGCGCCACAACGGCGGGCATTTCACTGAAGTGGTACATATCCGCTCCTCCTTCTCTTCATCTCACCGGCAGGCGGGCCCGCGCCCCGCCGGCCGCGCCGGGGGGCGGGGGGGGCTGGCGGCGGGGGGGGGGGGCGGGCGGCGGGGGG
>CBFCXB010000507.1:0-2317 GCA_965601905.1 uncultured bacterium
ATGTCAAAAACCGGCATTTGCGACGCTCAGTGGTCGATGCCACGTCTACTATCAACAGTACATTGATTCACGCATCGCGGTGCAAACGGGTTGTCACCGGATGTGCCGGTCATTCCGATGCTACGGTCAGGCATTCTCCGGTGTCAAGACGAAAGGCGCCAGCTCCCGGAACAACTCCCGCCAGAAATATTTTCCCGCAAGCGCATCCTCACACCACCAACCGGTTGAGGAATATTTTATTCCCATCGGGAATATTATTTTCATGAGATCGGCTTCCTACCGCGGCCGGAAAATATTATCCCCGCCGGTAGTATTTAATCCCGGCGCCCACACACAGCTGTAGTAACTCCACCGCCGAAGTAACTCCCCCGCCGATGTGACTCATCCGCCGAAATATGCCCGCTGCCGAAGTAACTCCTCCAAGGCTGAAAAAGCTCTTCCGCCGAAGAGACTCCCCCATGGCCGAAAAATATTTTATTCTCTCTTGTAGAACTTTTTCATGTGATCTCTTCCGTACTCTTTTTCCGCCGCGAGCCTGTTATGTGCTGGGCAGAGAAGCCGGAGATTCTCCGGTGAGTTGGATCCGCCCTTTGCGTATGGGATAACATGGTCTATCTCGAGGTTATTTGTCTCCTCGCATCGTCTGCCGTCCGTGCCGACAAACGCACACCTGCCGCCGTCGCGGACAAAGACTTCATCCCTGGTGGATTGCGGGATGTGGCGGGTTCTCGCGGCGCTTCGGCGTTTCTTGGCTTTTTTACTCGTATCCCCGTGATCCCCGGATCCCGAGCATTGATTACCTGCCTCGCCTTGATCCCCGCACCCGGCGTTAGTATCACCGCACGCGCGCTTTTTATCTCGCGCGGTCTTGCCCTTCGAGATATCCCGCTTTTTCTTGCTCTCACGGCGCTGCCGTCTTTTTTCAATTCTTCGTTCGGGATCGTGTCGTTCGAGATATTCTTTTAAGAGAACGCCGAATAATTTTTCTAATCCTAATTCTTTCGGGTGCGTTGTCGAGAGGAGGCTTCTCGCCCGCTCGAGATCCCGCATGAATGCCGGCTCAACGGCGAATTCTATCTTGAATTTCTTAGTGACCACGACCCGCTCGGGCGCCGTGGCGGCACCGGGAGCGCCCTCGGTATTCTCCGCACCCGGAGTTCCCACGGTATTCCCCGCGCCAGGTGTTCCCACGGTATTCCCCGCGCCCGGCAGCCCGGTAAAATTTAATGTGCTTTTGGGGAATTTTTCACTCCCAATGTTGGGAGTGAATGTACGGTGTAGCGTACATTTGGTTCCGACGTCGGAACCGGGATTCGTATTATCTCCCCCTGAGGGTGCATTGACGCACCCCGGTGCAGTCACGGCAGTGCCTGCTGGCGCGGGCTTCATGACAAAGACCGGCTTCACCCGATCACGTATGATCTTCTCCGGCCGGTGGCGGGCCACCAGCATCTCGATATCCCGGAACGGCCTGCCCCTGGCCCACGAGAGGATCTCTCCGGCATTCTCTCCGGTGAGTATCCCCGAGATCATCGAGAGCGCACAGAGGTTCAGCTCGCCCGAGCGGAACGGCTCGGCCGAGGGGGGAAATCGATCGATGCACCGGGCGGCGCGGATGCGCCTTCCCGCCGAGGACTTGGAGTACCCCAGGTACTCCATGCAGAACTCGAAGAGCGAGCCGTACCCCATCGGGAGGTAGAAGCGCCGTCGCTCGACCTCGGCGAGGTGATAGAGGATGCCCAGCTGCGCCTCGCGCTCGGTGCCGCGCAGTCGCTCGAGCCGCTCGAGGAAATCGCGGTCGGAGAGCTTTTTGAGGGACTCCCTTCGAGCGGCATCACTCCGCGAGGCGCCGCGAGGAGTTAAATCATCCCGCGTGGGCTCCTTCCGCGGATCGCCGCGAGGAGCTAAATCATCCCGCGCGGGCTCCTCGCCCGGATCGCCGTGCGTAACTGCTTCTCGTGATGTAAATTGAGCCGACATGCTCATGATGCACCTCCCATCATCCCCACATCGCGCACAGATAGTATATCATATGTTTTTTTCGAGCCGAGAGAGCGCCGTGACGGCCCGATCGGGAGACACCGAATGAAAAATGCCGGAATGATAAGAGATCTCCCGGCAGACGGCGCGCAAGCGGCCCTGAGAAAACATAAAATTCAGACCACGGCCCCACCGCAAAAAGCACAAAAATACCCGTCAAGAAAAAATTTAAAAAATTAAAAATACTCCATGATTTTTTTACCCTGAAAAATTCATTCGGCGCTTATATACCTGACCGATATGATCATACTAGTTCCGATTGAAGCAAGTGATTCCC
>CBFCXB010000508.1:0-2308 GCA_965601905.1 uncultured bacterium
CGTCACGGAAATCCCGATCGTCGGTCTGGCAAAGAAGAACGAGGAACTGTACCGTGAGGGATCCGGCGAGCCGCTCCGCCTGCCGAGACGCAGTGCTGCGCTCAGACTCCTTCAACGCATCCGCGACGAGGCGCACCGATTCGCCGTCACGTATCACCGGACGATGCGATCGAAGGGGATCTCACATTCCGCGCTGGATGATATCCCCGGGATCGGCGAGAAGAGAAAGCTGCTGCTCCTTTCAATGTTTGGCAGCATCGAGGAAATCAAACAGGCGCCGTTGGAGACGCTCGCGTCCGTGCACGGCATAGGAGGGAAACTTGCCGCGAAGATCCATCGATACCTGCACCGGTAGCGGGAACCGCACTCCCGTCGAGACGCTGGTAGAGCGCTATCTCGACCACCTCGCCGTCGAACGGGGTCTCAGTGAGCTGACCATCAGATCCTACCGGAGCGATCTCGGCGTCTACCTCGAGTTCCTTCGGGAAACCGGCGTTCGTAGCCCGGAACGGATCGACTTCGAATCGACGATCGCCTTCGTCGTCTCGGTAGAATCGGGGCGCGGCACCGCATCCCGCGCGAGGATGCTGAGCGCGGTCAAGGGATTCCACCGGTACGTGTATCGTGAAGGTTCGCTCGCGAAGCTCGATATAGACGGCATCGCGTCCCCCAAGGTGTTGCGGGCGATACCATTTGTTCTATCACCGGACGAGCTTGATAAACTACTCGAGCAACCAGACGAAACGATATATGGGATAAGGAATAAGGCCTTGCTGGAAATGGCCTATGCAACGGGGATGCGGGTATCGGAGATCTGCCGGCTCGCGATGGAGCTCCTCGATCGTGAGCGCCGACTCGCACGGATCCGCGGCAAGGGTGGCAAGGAGCGCATCGTGCCGTACGGGCAGAAGGCCCATGAGGCGCTCGAACGCTACCTTGCGGAGTCGCGCCCCGAGATGCTGCGGACTCGGATCTCTCCGTTCGTGTTCCTCAATTACCGCGGCGGCCCGATATCACGCGTCAGCTTCTGGAAAATGCTCAAACGGTATACCGCCGGCGCCGCATTACCGCCGGAGATCACACCCCACACGTTGCGGCACTCGTTCGCCACGCACCTTCTCGAGGGGGGAGCGGACCTGCGGGCCGTTCAGGAGCTGCTCGGCCACGCGAGTATCGCGACGACACAGATATATACCAAGCTCGACATGGATTATCTCCTCGAGGTGCACCGCACCTTCCACCCCCGTGGTTGAACGAGGAAAGAGTTGACAGAAATGGGTCATTGACATAGCATTGCTTGCGTCATATAAGGATTTTTAAGAGAAATCTTGTTCAGTAACCGTTTGTGGAGGGAGCCACTGACAAGATCATGACATACCAGGTACATCTCTCGCAGTTCGAAGGGCCGCTCGATCTTCTTCTCCACCTGATTCGCCGGGACAAGATAACCATATACGATATACCGATTTCACACATTACCCGCGAGTATCTCGCTTACATAGACATGATGAAGGAGCTCCAGCTCGAACTGGCGGGAGAATTCTTCGTCATGGCGGCGACCCTCATGCGTATCAAGGCACATATGCTCCTCCCGCGGCGGGCGGCGGAGGAGGAGGAGGAAGATCCGCGCGATGAACTCGTCCGCAATCTCATCGAATACCGAAAATTCAAAGAGGCCGCCGAGCACCTCGCCGAGCGGGAAAACGACAGGCGTCAGGTTTTCGCCCGTCCCGGGTCGAAACCGCCCGCCGACGAAGACAAGCATCCGTCCATGGAGGTCTCGCTGTTCGATCTGATCGGCGCGTTCAGGACGATCATGGAAGAGCTGAAGAAAAACGTTTCGTACCGCATCGATCGAGAGCAGTTCACCGTTGATGAAAGAATCGAGATCATCCGCGCGAGGATACGCGAAAAATCGGAGATTCTCTTCACCGAACTGTTCACCGGGCAGTACGACAAGGGCGAGATCATCACGACATTTCTCGCTCTTCTCGAACTGGCGCGGCTCGGCGAGCTGATCGCGAGGCAGATGACGATCGGCGCCGATATCTGGCTCTATGCTCCCCAGCACGTGCCGGTACAACCATCGGAGGCAAGGACGGATGCCACCAGCGGATAACCGGAACGAAATGCACTCGGGTATGGAGCGGGATATCGAGGCACTCCTCTTCTCATCGGATGAACCCATCTCCCTGCGTCGGTTTTCATCACTCCTTGGTGTACCCTCCACACGCATTCTGAAAGAGGGTATCGAGTCTCTCAACGGATTCTACCGCGAGCACGCACGGAGCTTCGAGATCGTCGAGGT
>CBFCXB010000509.1:0-2307 GCA_965601905.1 uncultured bacterium
CTGTATGATCATCGATCAGCCCAACGTCCTGAGAGAGGTCGTGGAGAAATTCGACGCTCACCCGACATGCGAGGGCGCCGAACAGGTCATCACGACCTTCGCCGACGATCTGGACCACTACGCCGCAGAGTACCGGAAATTCGCCGATCCCGTGTGGGAGAAGGAATGGAAGAAATCCGATTCTGAGGAGGAGAAGAAAGCGGTCTGAGAAGCTGCCGCCGCATCACCCCTTCACGCACACAATCGGCTTCAGCCGCACGACCCGCCTGCTGACCCCCGCCCCCTCCATGATACGTACCACCTGCTCGACATCCTTGTAGGCGCCGGGGGCCTCCTCGGCCGCGCCGCGCTTGCTGTGCACCTTCACGACGATACCCTCGCTTCCGAGATCCTCGATTACCCGCTCACCCCGATACTCGCGCAGTGACTGCTTTCGCGATTTGAGGCGGCCCGCCCCGTGAACCGCGCTCCCGAACGTTTCCTCCATTCCACGCTCCGTGCCGACGAGGATGAATGAGGATGTCCCCATCGTCCCGCCGACCAGCACGGGGTGGCCGACCTCACGGTAGGATGCGGGCACCTCGAGCCGCCCCGGTCCGAACGCCCTGGTCGCGCCCTTGCGATGAACGAGCAGCCGCCGCTCGTCGCCGTCCACCGTGTGCCGCTCGAACTTCAGGTTGTTGTGACCAACCTCGTAAATGGTGTTGATCGCGTTATCACCGATCCCGAACGTCTCCTTGAACACCGTGCGTACCAGTCCCCCGATCGCCTGACGGTTGGCAAAGGCGCAATTGATCCCGGCCTTGACCGCGGCGATATACCGCTTGCCCTCAGGGCTCGTGATCGGCGCCCCGACGAGTTCCGCTTCGAGTATCGGTATCTGATACTTCTCGCTGGCGCGCCGCAGCACCTTCTGGTAATCGGTTCCGATCTGATGGCCGAGTGCACGGCTTCCCGTATGAATGCTCACGACGACCGAATCCTTCCGGAGTCCGAAGGCACTCGCCGCCCGTTCATCGAATATCTCTTCAACATACTGAACCTCGAGGTAATGGTTCCCCGAACCGAGCGTGCCGACCTGCTTGAACTGACGCTCCTTGGCGTGGTCGCTCACGCAGGCCGGATCGGCCCCCTCGACGCACCCGTTCTCCTCCACGAACTCGAGATCAGCCGCGAGGCCGTATCCCCGCTCCAGCACGTACCGGGCTCCACTGACCAGGACCTTGTCGATCTCCTTCTTTGAAAGTTTCAGCAATCCGGTCGAACCGAGACCCGCCGGCACCGTGCGGAAGAGTGCGTTGGCGAGGCGCTCCTTGTGACGCTCGATCTCGGCGCGCGGCACGTCGACGCCCATCGTCCGGACCCCGCAGTTTATATCGAATCCGACGCCGGCTATCGTGACAACACCCGTCTCGATATCGAACGCCCCGACGCCCCCGATGGGAAATCCGTACCCCGGATGAATATCGGCCATGGCGAGCGAGGCCCGCTGGATACCCGGCAGGCAGGCGACATTCCTCACCTGGAGGAGGGCATCCCATTCCTTGCTCCTGCTCTCGGACCTCAGGTGGTGCATCGACTGTTCGTCGGCGTAAATCCTCCCCGGTACGCGCATGCCACCCTCTTTCGGTATCTCCCAGAGGTAATCGTGTACCTTTTGAATCTTCACCGTTTTCATAACGTCACCTCGTTTGCATCAATCACGGGGGGTATACTTTCCCATGTGGAAGACCGCACCACGAGAAGCACTACAGATCGACGACACAACGCGCTTCCCACCGCCCACCCCCGTCCATGCGGACCGACGCGCCGTAATAGGTGGCGGCCTTGACTTCGGTGAGAAACCTCCCCGCGGCGCGCTCCAGCGGTACACCCAGCGCCCGGGCGGCAAGCGTCCATTGATCCCCCCTCCGTTCGAGCCGTTCGATCTCCACAGAAATAAGCACCATATCATCGATGCCCGCTTTCGAGAGGAGACCGTTGAGAAACTCGACGAGGAGTTCCTCCGCGTCGGATCCATCGCACGATACGACCGTCTCGCGTTCCGCGCCCAGCCCGTCCAGAACCGCAATGAGTTCGAACATCGCCAGCGCCGTCTCCTCGAACGCCTCGGCCATGCTGGCGCCCCATCCGTGAATGCCCATATCGGCAGTATGGTCGATCGTACCGTGCCCGCGCACCTGCATCGGTCCTCCCCGGAACGCGACCACCGTCGATCAGCGCTCCCTCAGCGATTGAAATGGAATTCGACGACGTCGCCGTCCCTGAGCACGTAGTCATGCCCCTCGGTCCGCAGGTGCCCGTGAT
>CBFCXB010000510.1:0-2299 GCA_965601905.1 uncultured bacterium
CACGCTATGGAACGCGACCTGCGTCCCGATCGACGAGATCCGCGCGCTCCAGGCGGAGGTGAGAACCGAAACGGAGGACTCGCTCCTGTAACGAGCGAGTCCGATTTTTATGAGACCGGTACCGTTTACGTCGCGCTCGGATCGAGAACACGCCCCATGAAGAGGATCGTACCGGTCGGGTTGTCCCGTATGACGAAGATGAACGGCCGCACGGCATCGAAGTAGGGATGCACACCGAGTGTCATCTCCATGGCCGTCCCGGCGAACGCCATCGTCCCGTACTCGTCTATCGTGATGTAGGCCTTGTGAACGACCAGGTCGATCCATGGTACGCCGTCGTCGGTGCCGTCCATCCCGGAGAAGTTCGCGCCGGGATAAAACGCCCCCACCATCCCCATGTCCTTGAGCGTCTCGACGAGATCGAAATCGGAGTAGAAGCCGAACTTGGGTATCGTGAAGGTGATATGCGTACTGGAGAGATTGTCTACGATCGTATCGAGCCCGGCGGCCGTGAGTGCATCCTCGAAGGCGGGATACGCCCCCTCGTCGGGAAGGATCAGGACCATCGACACCTCCTCGCCCTTGTACGGCATCGCCATCGCCCGGTAACCGTCACCCACAAAGTACGGCATGGCGTGTTCGCCTTGCATGAACTGGGCGGTGACCTGCGAGGCATCGAGCCGCGTGAACCATCCCGGGTATGTGTAATCAGGTTTGAACTGGTGCAGCCACTCAGCCATGAAGTAGACCGTGTTGGCGAGGACGAGATACGTCGCATCATCGATGCAGTTGGGCGGCAGAAGTTCATCGATATAGCCGGCCGTATTGTCCTCGACCCACTGGTTGATCGTCTGGCGCGACCCTTCCGGATCGCCCACGAAATCGAGGTACTCGATCGCCGCGCCGTAGCAATCGGACAGCGTATCGAGATACGCCTGAGCGTACGGCAGGCCGTCGCGGCCCCAGGAGCCGTTCGCGATCCTGAGATCGACATCACTCCGGCTGTTCAGTTCGGCGTTCAGCGCTTCGAGCACCGTGTGAAATCCCCCCTGCGGATAGTTGAAACAGAGAACGTCGGCGATCTCCCGCTCGGTGTTGCCGCGCGCCCCGGCGTACGCCATGCCGAAGCAGGTGACGATGCTGTGCGGCGAGACGATCAGGTTGTCGCCGGATCCCTTCAACTCCCCGTACAGATCGAACGCGAACTCGTTGTTCCGCTCGATCCTGCTCGTGAGGGTGGCGGGGCCGTCACCTTCATCGTTACCGATATTCGTGGCCTTGTCCTCGCTGCAGGCGGAGAGGGCGACGAGCACGGCGAATATGCACAGCACGCGGATTGAAATAAGAGCGCGTTTCATTCTGAACCTCCTCGTTACGCGAGAGAGAGATATCGGATCGAAGAAAACGGGTATGCCGTGATCGGCATTACTAGTGCAAATAATAAATGCGTGCATACAAGATGTAACCTCAATCAATATATATAATTAATTCTCTTTACGCGCAAGGAAAAAAGAGACGATGGATCAATCGGTTAATAATATACTGAACGGGAACGCGGCGGACAGCCCCATCCTGGCCCCCTCGGTCTACCGTAGAATGATCCAGACGGAAAAATGGTTGTCTCCACCGCGAATCATACCCGAGAGGATTCTCTTCGTAAAAATCAGGATGACGGATTCCGGTTAGGTTTCCTTCCGGTACGCATTGAACTCAACGGTGCGCTTGAATCCCTCCTCGTCCTGCACCGTCAGCCGGTAGGAACCCGACTCCAGCTCGATGGGCAGTTCGTGATGTTCGACCGTTTCACCGATCAGCGATCCGTTGAGATACCAGAACAGGTGCTCCGGCGGCCGCTGGTGCTTTGCGGAGAAGACGATCCGTTCGTGCTCGCCATCGAAATCGCGCGGTACGAATATCTTGACCCCTTCAACGGGGTAGACGAGTTCGATTCTACGCTCGTCGCCGGCCGCCGGGCAGTGCGCCGCATGGTGCGGCACGGCGTCAACGTGCCGTCCGCTCCCGGCAAGTATCTCTCTCACCGCGGGCGGTGCGATAAACAGGGTGTCCCACCTCGTCCGGATCCCATCCCAGCAGAGCGAGCAGACTGAGCCCCCCGTCTCCGCATCGACGAGATACCGCCTGTGGTACGGACACGTTCCGGGCCGCCGCTGGCGGCGCGGGCATTTCACCGTTATGGTTTCGGGGCAATACGGACCGGCGGGATACCCGCTCTCTACACAGCAGGCGACCTCCTTCAGGGCATGGTGCGGCTCGTCGAACCATATCGGCCGGTCCCGCA
>CBFCXB010000511.1:0-2290 GCA_965601905.1 uncultured bacterium
CGCTTCCGCCGGCAATCACTGTCCGACCCGGCGGCCGCACTCGACGAGGCTTATCGCCTCGTGGAGCGGGCCGAGGGACTGATCGAACGGCGTGAGGGCCGCTCGAAGAATCGGAGTAGAGAACGGATCGAGCAGGCCAAGCGGCTTCTCGACCGGGCCGAGCAGGAAGCATCGAGGGGTAACAACGAGGAGGCGCAACGCCTCATAGCCGAGGTGCGGCGACGGCTCCAGGAGGCGGTCGCGACGGAACAAGGCGCGCAGGGTGAGGATGATGTAACTCTCCTCGTGGAGCGCGTCCGGGCGATCCGGCAGGAAACCGCCTCTTTCGTCGAGTTCTGCACGGCCCCCGGTGTGGAGACCCTTCTCGAGCGGGCCGACAAGCATCTGGATCGGGCAACGGCACTGCTGGCCGAGGGCGGAACGGACGCCGCAGCGGCCGAGGCGAGAATCGCCCGCAATATGTATAACCGGATCGGGGAGATATGTTCAAGTCTGTAACAGCCGCCTGCATCGCCGCCTGCGTGCTCGCGGCGGGTTGTGCATCCTCCCCGCCGTCGGGGTCCACACCGGCGGCCGGTACGGGGGAAACCGAGTCCGTACACGAAATCTCCTACGAGGAGCTCTTCCTCGATCTTCACACCGAAATCATGCGAAAGCTCGAGCAGCCGGAGCACGACCGGTACGAAAAGGTTGTACGTATTGAAGCGGAGTCTATGGTATCAATAGCAGAGGAGATGTATCTGGAAGGAAACGTACCACTCGCCGTTCATCTATTGCGTGAAGCAGCCATACTCCTGAGGCAGACTCCTTGAAACTCAAAGTAGCTCTGTGCAAGGCAATGATCCCCCGCGTCGCTGTGGCGGTCCTCTCCGCGGCGCTCTGTGTTGCGGTCAGGCCGACCGTGGGACGGGCCGGGCTCGCCACCGCCGTTACAATCGGGTACGATTCGTTCATCGACCGTTTCACGATCCTCGAGGAGGATACGGCCGAAACGGTGCAGGAGTTCTACGGAGGGATCAAAAACAACTTCAAGCACCGCACGGGCCCCGTGAAGCTCGGACTGTACAATTTCTTCCGGTTCGGGAACCAGACGGTTGATGAGAGCTTCGACGGAGAGCTTTCGCTGTCCCCCTGGAAAAATACACGGATCGATCTCCGCGGCAACGTGCACTGGAAACACTTCCAGGAGGGGAGCGACTACAGTTTCGGAAACGATTACATCCAGTCCAACAACTACGTGAAGCTGCACCGGAAGGTCCGGGATGGATTTTCCATCAACTGGAAAAGCAGGTTCGAGTTCGTCGACTACGGGGAGCGCACCGAGTTCGATTACGACTACCGCTATCTCGATACGGGGCTCGAGCTGGAATTCGGATCGTTCCTGAACCGGTTCGTCAGGCTCGGCGCCGCGCTCGGCTTCAAGGAAGCCCCCGATACAACCGCGCTCGGTTACCGTAGGACGTTGGCGGACCTCGAGTTCCAGATCGTCACGGGCGGCGCCACGACGCTCCGCGTTGCGATCCTGGGCGACCGCCGTGATTACCGTGAGACGGTGCGCAGTCCGTACTGGAATGTACTTTCAAACGCGGAACTCTCCATCGTCGGTCTGAGCGGTCGATCGATTTCGCTGAGATTCTCTTCGGAACTCGCGGCGTTCGATGAGCCCACGACGATCTACTTCGATACGCACTTCATCCGCGGCGGGGTGCGGCTCAAGTATCCGATTACCACCACCACCTCGGTCTTTATCGAACCGCGCTTCGCCGGGATCTTCTGCGACGACTTCCCGGAGGAACGCTACCGGGAGGCAACGGCCGTTGTAGGTATCGACATCATCGGGAGCGAGAAGTACTGGGGCGTACTTTCGTATGAACCGGGATATCGCGACTACCTCGCGGAGGGAAACGATCTCTACTCGAACTTCTATGTGAACCGGATCTCCCTGATGGGAAGCGTCTCTCTCCCGTCCCGGTTCGAGCTGAACACATTCATCTCCCACGATCCGGAACACCATGCACGCCGGGATGACGACTTTTCGATCACCCTCATATCGGTCGATCTCACGAGGCGATTCTGAGCGGCGATGGGACCCGCGGCAGCCCGACGAACTACCGAGCCGCAGGTGGCGCCGATCGGTGCCCCACCGCACGCAGCCCAAGGCGAGCACGGTGGGGTGGATCGGCGACAGGACCCGCGGATCACGGTTACTTTTAGCTTGACAGAATACGATTTCGCTGTTATCTACCGATAAGGTTTCCTATGAAAGGAGCTCGAAAATGGCGAAGGTACC
>CBFCXB010000512.1:0-2287 GCA_965601905.1 uncultured bacterium
AAACGCGTTGATTCGACCCCAACCGTAGTCGTTGTCCATGCCCGGATCCCCGAGCTCAACGGCCGTCTGAGCGATCAACTGCTTGAGTGTCGCGACATCGATAGACGAGTTGGCCTGCCGCATCAGCGCGACCGTTCCCGAGACATGAGGCGTCGACATAGAGGTGCCGCTCCATTCACCGCCGGCATCGGTCCACGCCCAGGTGCCCCCGGGGGTCGAAGAATAGATCTTGACCCCGGGCGCCGAGATGTCGGGCTTGATCCAGGTACCGACGTACGGCGGATCGCTCCAGGTGACGGGACCGCGGCCCGAGTGGGGCGCGATAACGTCCATACTATCGGTCATACCGACGCCGAACGCGCTCGGAACGTTTCCGGGGCTGCTCGTCGTATTCGGCGAGGGTCCCGAATTTCCGATAGCGAACGACGGGAAGACATTGGCGGCGACCATGTTGTCGGTCGGCACGATCATCGCAGAGTAGGTTCCCGTGGCGCCGAGTGACATATTGACGACATCCGCTCCGTCATCGGTCAACGGGTCGCCGTCGGGATCGATGATCCATTCCATACCACCGGCGACCTGCGCGAACGTACCGGTCCCGCCGGGGATGACGAGACCATGCATCAGCTGGGCGCCCGGCGCGACACCGATATCCCAGCCGCTCGCGTTGCCGCCGATCATCGTTCCGGTGGTGTGCGTACCATGCTCGGCCGAGTCATGTGGGATTGAACCGGAAATGGCATTTCCATCCCCGTCGAATTCAGCCCACCCGCCCGGATAGGCCGGGTCGCCCGGAACGTTCGTGACCATCTTGCCGGAAATATCGGGGTGGGTGATATCCACGCCGGTATCCAGGCCGCCGACGCGCACGCCGGCGCCGTTAAATCCGTACGTCGTCCAGACCTGCTTGGCGCCGATCTTGGTGATCGAATCCCAGAGCTGATTCTCGCCCACGCCGAGGTTCGGCCTGTCGGAACCTTCAGGTCTCGGGGGCGCCGTTACGGTGAAGTTATCGAACACTTCGATTACATCCGGCCGCGTCGCTATCTCTGCGATGACCTCCGGAGCCGCCCGGACGAGGACGAGGTTGTCGATCCAGAATTGTCTGATCTTTACGACCCTGTCCTTGACGTCGGGTCTCGCGAGAGACTGAATGAGCGCCGATTGAGACCGGCCGTGTACCGCCCTCATCTCCGAAAAGACCGCCGGGCGGTCACCACGGAGCATGAGCAGGTTCGGCCGCTCGCCCATTCGCACGATCGCGGTTACATATTCATTCGGCTTTACAGCGGAAAGCTGTGCCGCCAGCCTTGGTGCAATCTTGACCTTGAGCTCTTCCTGAGCGTCGGCCGACTGCACCGAAGGCAGGAGGATCAGCAGAACCAGAAGAACCGCCGCACAGCCAAAGAGTCTTGACTTGGATAACATCATTGATCCTTTCTGTGCTTTCATTTCGTTATTGCAAACCGTATTACCCATAACGATCGGTTACCTTCCGGTCCATTAATCCCTCTTCTTGATTTGATGTTTGATCTCGAAGAAGTTGATCAGATAATCCTCCGCTTCCCCGAACAGGCCCTCCCCGTCGGGGGAGACATCGGGGTCGTCGTACGAGAGCACACCGCGCACCCAGAGCTTCGTTTCGTACTTCCCCGCACCCTCCCCCATCAATTCCCAGATGGCGGCCTCGGGGATCCGGAACTCGGTGAGATACGTGATCTCCATGTCCGGACCTATATTCGGGAAGTGCTCATTGATGTTGATGTGCTCCCTCAGAGCCAACTCGTTCTTGCTCCATGTCCTGTCCCGGTTCCAATCGACCCACAGCGAAACGGTGAGATCCTGGGCGAACTCGCTCTTCTCGCGTTCGTTGCAGTTCGGAACGCGGATGAGCCACCTGACGAGCGCCCACTTGTTTGGATGCCACAGGTTCGCGTTGGTGAACCAAATGCCGTCGCACTCATCCATCGATACACCGAGCTGCTCGATCCCCTTGTCCCATACATGAACGTGCGGGAATGGGTCGGGGGCGCGGCCCGGCGTGATCTTCGGCGGTAGGATTTCCTGTCCGCCGAGGAGCACGACCTCGCCCGTCTCGAGATACGCATTCAGATCGACGTCCGCCGGCAGGTTCTCACTGTACAAGCGAATCACCCTGGCCGGCTGTTCGGTGGGCGTGAACTGCTGCGCATAGGAAATGGAAATCGCGGAACCTAGAACCAGGAGGCATACGAGGAGCATGATTCTATTCTTGTACATTCGTTCCCTCCTCTTGTGCTTCTTTTCC
>CBFCXB010000513.1:0-2273 GCA_965601905.1 uncultured bacterium
GTTACAATAAATGCCTTTCACTGAAGGAGGACTGTAACGACGAGATAGGAGTCGCCGCGAGTTTTAACAATCTCGGCCTCGTATACCGGGACATGGGCAAGGTACGTAAAGCGCTCGAATGCTTCAAGAAAAGCATGGAACTCAAACAGAGGAACAACAACCTCCCCGGTCTCGCGGCCGTTCATTTGAACATCGCGCTCGCCTACCTGGACATGGAAAAAATCGAGGAGGCCGAAGAGAACTGCCTCGTGGCGAAACGTCTCGCAGAAGATATCGGAAACCAGCAGATTCTCGCCGAAGCGTACGGCACGATAGGGGAAATCTATTTTCTCCGCGGAGAACTCGAAAAGGCGAGAAGTTACTATTATCAGGACCTCCACATCTGCGAACGGACGAGCTCGGTGAAGGAGAAGGTAGTCGTGTTCCGCAAGCTCGGCGAGTTGAATCTGCGGGAAGGAAAAATCGACGATAGCATTGACCTGCTGGGCAAGGCCAAAACACTGAACCGGCAGATCGGCTCCAGGCTCGAAACCGCCCTATTGAACATGCTCGAAGGGCGTATACTCCTCGCGCAGGGTAAGCGGGAGCAGGGCAAACGGATGTTCGAGGGAAGCAGCCTGGAGCTGTCGCTCCTCGGAAGAAAGAACACGGCCGCATTGATTGCCACCGAGATCGGCGAGCTCTGCCTCGAGGAGGGAAACGAGCAACTCGCCCGCGAGTACCTGCTTCGAAGCACCTCACTGGTCGGTGAGGGAAAAACACCTCCCTCCCAGATCACGCAGCTGTACGAAAAGCTTGATAGCAGACAATCGCTCTCCCTCGCCGAGATCCACTCGGACAGCGAACGGTTCAGGGCCCTGTGCCGTATCACCTCACTCATCCGCACAACGCAGGACCCCGCCGCGCTCTACAGCTCAATCACCGAGACGGCCTGTCAGATCACCGGCATGAAACGTTCGGCACTCGTGCTCCAGAGCAATGAAAACGAAACGTACCGGATACTTGCGTCCGGAGGGGGATTCGACGCAAACAGCATCATAACCGACAGGAATCTCATCGCGATACTCAATATAGCACGACAGCTCGGATATCCGCTCGACATCTCGCGCACAAAGATACCCGCAGGGAAAGTTGATGGCGATTTCCTCGCAGAGCACCGCGGGATCATATGCATTCCACTGTGGATTCACGACGAGGTGACGGGGTATCTCTACCTCGATTCGAATGAGAGCTGCCCCATAGCTTCGGACGAGGACCACAGTTTCCTACTCGCCTTCAGCCAGCAACTCGCGCTCGGTCTCGAACGGAACCTGCTGTCACAGAAGATCTCGGATATCAACGGCGCCAGGCCGCAGGTCACGCAGATGGCGGTCCAGACAAAGGAGCGTCCCTTCATCCATGACATCATCGGTGAATCGCCGGCCATGCAGAATATATTCGAACTGATCGGCGGCATCAAGGAAATGGACACAACCGTGCTCCTGACCGGCCCGAACGGCACCGGCAAGGATAAAATCGCAAAAATGATTCATTACTCCGGCCATCGCAGCGACAAACCGTTCGTCTCGCTCAATACCGCCGCCTTCCCCCGCGATCTGCTCGAAAGCGAGCTCTTCGGCCATGAGAAGGGTTCCTTCACCGGCGCTCATCGCTTGAAATTCGGCCACTTCGAGGCAGCCGAGGGCGGCACCCTCTTCCTCAACGAGATCGGCGATATGCCGCTCGAGCTTCAGCCGAAACTGCTGCGGGTACTCGAGGAGCAGAAATTCTACCGCGTCGGGGGAACAAAGGAGGTGACGACGAACGTCAGGATCATCACGGCGACGAATAAGGATCTGCTCGCGCTCGTGAAGCGAGGCTCCTTCCGGGAGGACCTGTTCTACCGGATAAATATTTTTCCGATCAGGGTTCCGGCATTGATGGAACGCAAAGAAGACATCGAACCGCTCTGCAATCATTTCTTGACCATGTACTGCCAGTTATACAATATTCATATCAAGCTAATATCACCGGAAGCGATGACATACATTGTCAACTATTCGTGGCCGGGCAACGTGAGAGAATTGGAGAACCTGATCAACCGGCTCATCATAATAACGAAGAAGGATACGATCCTCCCCGAGGATTTGCCGGACAACATCGTCACCCGCCGGGAGAGCCTCCAGGCTGAATCGCACGCGTCTCTCGAGGAGAGCGTCGAGTGCCTCCTCGAGAATACACCGTTTTCAAAGAGCGATCCCCTGCTTCCCAAGGTGGAGGGGATGCTCTGCAAG
>CBFCXB010000514.1:0-2270 GCA_965601905.1 uncultured bacterium
GCTTCCGCGTTACGGGGAGCGGCAAGATAAAACGAAAGAAGGCGTACGCGAGTCACATCCTGACCAAAAAGTCGAGCAAGAGGAAACGGAAACTCCGCCAATCGACTACCGTCTCCGGAGTTGATGCCAGGCGTGTGAAGAGAATGCTCGGGATGTAGGGTGTAGCCTGCGCGCTCCATCATCACAGTTTACAAAACATACGGGAGGCTGCTGGTATGCCGAGAACGAAACACAGTGTGGCTTCGCATAGGCGCAAGAAAAAAGTGCTGGAGCGGGCCAAGGGATATACGGGGGGGAGAAGCAAACTCTATCGCACAGCCACCGAGGCCGTAAATCGGGCTCTTGCCTATGCGTACCGGGACCGACGGGCGCGGAAAAGGGATTTCAGAAAGCTCTGGATCACCCGAATCAACGCAGCGGCAAGGCTCAACGGTATGAGTTACAGTCAATTCATCAACGGGCTCAAGAAGTCCCAAATAGAGATCAACCGAAAGTTGCTAGCTGAGATTGCGGTCAATGACAGCGAGGGATTCTCGAAGCTGGCCGAGATTGCAAAGGGATCCCTTTCATGAATAGCGACCGTTTCGATCCCGCGAGGATTGGTGAGCTCGAGGTGAGGTCCATCGCGCTTCTCACCGATGCTCCGGACCTCGACGCCCTCGAGGAGGTGCGTGTGCAGCTCCTTGGCAGAAAGGGCGAGATCACTGAACTGCTGCGGTCCATCCATCAAATCGATCCGGCCGATAGGCCCGTTATTGGTAATTTAATCAACGAGTTGAAGAAGAAACTGAATGTATTGCTCGAAGAGAGGAAGGCGGTCCTCTCTGCGGGGATGCACGACGAGGAACCATACCCGGGGGATCCGACCCTTCCGGGAAGACAGTCGTGGCCCGGCGGTCTCCACGTGCTTCACCGCGCACTCGATGATATCAAACAGATACTGCATGGTATGGGATATTCCCTGGCGGAGGGTCCCGATGTCGAGCTCGATTACTACAACTTCGAGGCACTGAATTTCCCGGCCGATCATCCCTCGAGAGATCTCCAGGATACCTTTTACATCAACCGGGATATACTTCTAAGGACGCAGACTTCGCCTGCGCAGGTGCGATACATGGAAAAGCGCACCCCGCCGCTCAAGATCATGGTGCCGGGGCGCGTGTACCGCAACGAGTCCCCCGATCCATCGCACGCGGCGGAGTTCATCCAGATCGAGGGACTGTACGTCGATAAGGATGTGTCCCTCGCCGATCTGAAGAACGATGTAACATACTTTGTGCATGAATTTTTCGGTTCCGACGCGCGGGTGCGTTTTCGTCCGCATTTCTTTCCCTTCACCGAACCGAGTGCCGAGGTCGATATGACATGTTTCGTTTGCAAGGGACAGGGATGCCCCGTATGCGGAAAGGCCGGCTGGCTCGAGATCATGGGCGCCGGAATGGTGCATCCGCATGTATTCAGATATGCGGGATACGATCCCGATTCCTATACCGGTTTCGCATTCGGGATGGGTGTCGACCGGATCGCCATGCTCAAGCACGGCATCGACGATATACGACGCTTTCTCACCAATGATATGCGGTTCTTGCGGCAATTCTGGCCGGAGAGATGGGCGGAGGTCTACGAGTGATTGTCAGTCTCAATTGGTTGAAGCGATACGTCGACATCGAGGAAACCGCCGAAACCCTCGCGAGCGATCTCACTATGTTCGGCCTGAATGTCGAGGGGTACCACGCCAGCGAAGCACCTTTCAGCGGTGTGGTGTTCGGCGTGGTGCGCGAGGTACAAAAACACCCGAAAGCCGACCGTCTCAGCCTCTGCACCGTCGATGTCGGCAAGGATGAACCGCTCCGGATCGTCTGTGGCGCTTCGAACGTGCGCGCCGGCCTCAATGTCGCGGTCGCGTTGCACGGCGCGGTGCTCGCGGGGGGATTCAAGATAAAGCGAACAAAGATACGCGGCGAGGTCTCCGAAGGGATGATATGCTCGGAGACCGAGCTCGGGATCGGCGATGATGCCGACGGCATCATCGAAATCGATTTCACCGAGCCGCTGGGAACACTCCTCGAGAAACGATTGGGGAGGGTGGATGTCGTATTTGACATAGAAATTACTCCGAACCGGCCTGATCTTCTCTCGCACGTTGGCATTGCCCGTGAAATTGCGGCGCGGTACCGGCGTGAGCTTCGCGACCCCGAGCGCCGCGCTCTCGAACCCGGCGTGGGATGCGTCCTGGAGATCGAGAATTTCTCCGACTGCCCACGGTACTC
>CBFCXB010000515.1:0-2264 GCA_965601905.1 uncultured bacterium
ATCGACTGGCTCCTATTCGCCCTGACGCTCGCCGGGGCGGTCTTTCTGCACATCGGTACGAATGTGGCGAATGATTACTTCGATCACCGCTCCGGAACCGATCCGGCCAACACGCGGTTCGTCCGTCCCTTCACCGGGGGGAGCCGCCTCATACAGGAGGGGCTCATCTCGCCGGGCACCGTCCTTGCCACATCAATTTGCTTCTTCACTGCGGGCCTCGGTATCGGTGTCGTCCTGGCGGTGCTCCGCGGCCCCGTCGTGCTCCTCTTCGGTATCGCGGGGCTCGTCTCGGGCTACTTCTACACGGCGCCCCCCCTGCGCCTCGCGCACCGGGGTCTCGGCGAGCTCACCGTCGGCGTCAACTTCGGACTCCTCATTGTCATGGGAACGTACTACGTGCAGACGGAACGCTTCTCGGCGGAGTCGATCGTCGCCTCGCTGCCGCTCACCTGCCTTATCGCGGCGGTGATTATCATAAATGAATTCCAGGACTCGGCGGCCGACGGGGGCGCGGGAAAGCGAACCCTCGTGGTGCGGCTCGGCACGGAGCGATCGGTCGTCCTCTTCGGCGCGGTGTCGCTTCTCGCCTACGTTCCCATAATAATCGGCGCCGCCACGGGGCTCTTTCCCCGTCTCACCCTCATCGGCCTCGCGACGATCCCCCTCACTCTGCACGCGGTACGCACCGCCGGCCTGCATCACGACGCCACCGGCGAGCTGGCACCGGCCAACGCCGCAACGATACTGAGCCACCTCTGCACGGGAATCCTGATGACCGTGGGATACCTACTCGCCTGAGCCCGAACGGGGCATGAGAGCTCAACGTGCGCGGATCATTCCAACTCGAGCTCGCCGCGCAGCTTCAGTATCCGCTCGACAATCTCGTCCTGCGAGTCACATACGTGCAGGATATCGAGATCCTCGGGGGATATCTTGCCCGTGCCGAGCATGCTTTTCTTTACCCATTCGACGAGGCCCATCCAGTATTCCTTGCCGATCATGAAAACGGGGAACGGCGCTATCTTGTGCGTCTGGATCAAGGTGAACGCCTCGAACAGCTCGTCCATCGTCCCGAAGCCGCCCGGCAGGATGACGAACGCCATAGCGTATTTCATGAAGATCACCTTGCGGACGAAGAAGTACCGGAACGTGATCAGTTTGTCGATATACTTGTTCGGCCGCTGCTCGAACGGGATCTCTATATTCAGGCCGATGGAGAGCCCCTTCCCCTCGCGCGCCCCCCTGTTCGCCGCCTCCATGACGCCCGGTCCACCGCCCGTCACGATCGTGCATCCCTCCTTCGCCAGCTCCCGCGCGAGCTCCCTGGCCTTATCGTAGGCGAAATCCCCCTCCAGGGCCCGGGACGAGCCGAAAAACGTCACCGCGGGGGGCACGTCCGCCATGTCATCGAAGCCCTCGACGAACTCGGCGAGGATCTTGAAGAGCCGCCACGCATCCTCGAGGTTGAATTCGTCGATGAGGTATTTTTTCTCGTCTATCGGTTTCGCTTAACACCATCCCCAGGGTACGCTAGAATCGTCACGGCGATCAATGGAGAAAACAGGATCGATTCGACCGGTCGGACCGTTCGGATCGGTCGCGGCGAACGGAAAGACGATGCGCGCCATTTATTTCAATGGAAAAAAGCTGCTGGCGAAGACGATGCCGAAGCCGCGCCGCAGCAAGCGCGAGGCCCTCATCCGTATGCACCTTGCGGGGATCTGCGCGACCGATCTCGAGATCGTCAAAGGTTACATGAACTTCCGGGGCGTGCCGGGACACGAGTTCGTCGGCACCATCGAATCCGCCCCGCGCAGGGAGCTCATTGGAAAGCGCGTCGTCGGCGAGATCAACATCCCGTGCGGCAAGTGTTCGATATGCCGGCGGGGGCTGGGCAAGCACTGTCCCGCGAGGCGCGTCCTCGGAATCGAGGGAAAAAACGGCGCATTCGCCGAATACCTCACCCTCCCCGTGAAGAACCTCCACACAGTTCCCGCCACCATCTCCGATGAGACGGCCGTCTTCACGGAGCTCCTCGCCGCGGCGTGCGAGATTCCGACGCGGGTCACCATCCACCGGGGACAGAGCGTCGCCGTGCTCGGCGACGGCAGGCTCGCCGCCATGGTGGCGCAGGTGCTCTCTCTCAGAACCGACCGCGTTAGTGTGTTCGGCAGAAGCAAGCAGAAGCTCGCCCTGATACGGAGAACCGGCGTGTCGACGCACGGCGCCGGGCGGCTGCATGCGTACCGGCGCTCGTTCGACAC
>CBFCXB010000516.1:0-2261 GCA_965601905.1 uncultured bacterium
TGGGTCTGAAATGGTAGCCGGCCAGAATATCCACGCCCTCCTGCTGCACGAAAAAGCGAAGCAGTGTCTCGTTGTTTGCTTCCCCGTCGTCGAAACCCGAAACGGAGATTCGGGCCCGCATCCAGTTCTCACCGGCGTCGCGCGTCGATACGGAGAACGGGATGACTGTTTCCGACGCTCGTAGCGGCCCGGGCGCCTCCACCGGGCCCGCATAGAGGGTTCGCAGCCCTCCGGCGTTCTCGAGCGTGACATCGAGGAAGACCGCGGTCTGCACCGGCGGGGCTTCACCGCCGATGTTCCGGCAGCGGACGGAGGCGGTGATCGTCTCACCGGCGGGGAACGATTTGGCGCCAAAGAAGTTCTCCTCGCCGCGAATCAGCAGATCGGACGGAAGGACCGCTATCTCGGGAGGAAGACCTGTGAAACCGGCAACGAATCCGACGAGTACCTTCGTGATCCGTTCCATCTGCTCGAGATCGATCCAGCCGATGGTGTCGCTCACCGAGTGGTAATACGGGTAAATGACGAATCCTCCGCCCTGTAGCGGCTCGGCCAGCGTCACCGCGGAGATGGGCTGGGATTGTTCCTTCCACGCGTGTTCCCAGAACGAGGCATGATCCCAGTTGGAGGGTCCCGGCTTCACAATTCGTAGCGGTAGATAGGGATCGATCGCCGGCAGCACCTCGATGAGCATATCGGCCATCCATCCCGATGAGTAGTTGGTGAGAATGCTTCCCCCCACCTTCCCGTCCTCGTTGTAGCCGATCATGTCGAGATTGAACACTCCGAGGATCCTTCCGGCACAGACGGAGTCACAGCGGTTCACGAAATCAATGCTTCCCAGTTTGCCGAGTTCCTCTCCCGAGAAGAGAACAAACAGCAGGTCGAAAGGAAGTTCGTACGCGGGAAGTATGCGCGCTGCTTCCAACAGAGCCGCGACACCCGTTCCGTTGTCGTCCGCCCCGGGGGCCGGCATCGTCTCCCAATTTTCACGCCACCCGTCCGTGCGCGAACCGATTGCATCGTAATGAGCACAGATGATAACGGCGGATGAATCATTCACCGCACCGGGAACCCGAGCAATGATATTTTCGGTCGTGAAGCTTCCCGGATCGTAGTACTCGTCAGACACGATGAAGGACGTGCGCTCGGGGGGGTACGACGTGTAACGCTGGAGGCGTGAGGCCAGGGAATCGGCGACCTCCGAGAGTTCCTCCTCCCTGAATGTGAAGCGGCTCCTCGGCTGTCCCGTCGCCGGATCAACGGAGAGAAATTGGAGCATATAGACAAGCGAGTCCACCCGGACCTGTGATGCTGCCTGCATCGCCGCTGCCGTGGGTCCGCGCAGCGACTGCCGCGGCACCAAGCGCACCGGTGCGGCAAACGCAATGCACACGCCTATAACGAAGATGCGCAGTAACACGCGGCGGATACTCACTGCTCGATCCTTACATGGAAACACAACCCCTGCGGACCGTAGTGTAGTAATTCCCAACGCCAGCGGCTTGGCACACGCCTCTCACCGGCGCCTCAACAACAAGATACGCCGCATCTGCCGTTCATTCAATAAAATTGTTCCCGCAACGAAGCGCTGTTGTTGACTGTGTCCGTCACGGCGCCGGTTATGGATTTGCACACTCCAATGCATCGATCGAGGGGGTCTCGGTTTTGAAAAATGCAAAGGGCGGATCGATGACCCGCCCATGATTCGCGCCCGAGAGGATTCGAACCTCCGACACCCGGCTCCGGAGGCCGGTGCTCTATCCAGCTGAGCTACGGGCGCCCTTTCCCGTCCGGAGGAGTTCGACGGCCAGCTTTTCCCGTAATGCACCCGTTCCGCCGAGCATACGCGCAATCTCGTCGATTCGCATGTCGCCTTCGACGGCCGAGGCTGTCGTGACCGTTCGTCCTCCCTTCACTTTCTTGTCCACCAGTACATGACGCGTGGCCCGGGCGGCGATCTGCGGCAGATGCGTGATGCACACGATTTGGTACCGTCCGGATAGTTGGTCCATCCGTTCTGAAACGACCTCGCCGAGATCCGCGCCGAGGCCTGAGTCGATCTCGTCGAATATCAGGGTCGATACCGATTTCTCACCGGCCTGTAACGCCTTCAGCACAAGGGTGATTCGTGATAGCTCGCCGCCTGAGGCGACATCGCCCAGGGGGTGCGTATCTTCACCGATATTCGTCCTGATCACAAACTCGACCCGGTCCCACCCCCTCGGGGTCAAATGTAGCGTATCTTCATCGAGGAGAGA
>CBFCXB010000517.1:0-2258 GCA_965601905.1 uncultured bacterium
TACACGACGCTGGCCAGCGCCGTGATGCCGCTGTGGAGAAAGGTGCCGTCGCCGATGAGCGCGACGGTGCTCTTTTTGGTCTTGCCCGCCTTCTGGATCCCCAGGGCGTGGCCGATCGAGGCGCCCATGCAGAGGCACGTGTCGATCTGCTCGAGCGGTGGGAGCGCACCGAGCGTGTAGCATCCGATATCTCCCGTCGTGAAAACCTTGAGCTTGCGAAGAGAGACCATGACGCCGCGGTGCGGGCAGCCGGGGCAGAGCACGGGGGGCCGGGGGAGCACATCCTCCCGAGAGCCGGCCTTCGAGACCTTTTCCGTGGGGAGCACGCCGGCCTCGGCGAATCCCCCGCTCACGCGTTCCGGATTCAACTCGAAATGGCTCGGGAAATATTTTTTCCCCTCGACCGCGATCCCCGCGGCGGCGATCTGCTCCTCGTAGAAGGGCTCCAGCTCCTCGACCACGAAGAGGCGTTTCACCTTCGATGCGAAGTCCCTGATCTTCTCCATCGGCAGGGGATATCCCATACCGAGCTTCAAGAAGCTCGCGTTCGGCATCACCTCGCGGGCGTACTGGTACGCGACGCTTCCCGAGACGATACCGACCTCTTTGTCGTTCCACTCGATCGTGTTGAGCGGCGTCGTTTCGGCGAAAGCCTTCAGCTTCCCGAGCCGTTCGATGACGAGCCTGTGCCGGACGCGGGCGTGGGCCGGCACCATGACATATTTTGTGATGTTACGCTCGAAGCCGGGGTGCTCGACCGTCTCGCGCTCACCGATCTTCACGATCCCCTTCGCGTGCGAGATGCGCGTCGTGAGCCGCAGCATCACCGGCGTGTCGAACTGCTCGCTGATCTCAAAGGCGGCCCGCACGAAATCCTTCGCCTCCTGGCTGTCGGACGGTTCCAGAACGGGGATCGAGGCGAATTTGCCGTAACAGCGGTTGTCCTGCTCGTTCTGGGATGAATGCAGGCTCGGATCATCCGCGCTCACCAGTATCAGGCCGGCGCCGACGCCGGTATAGGAGAGGGTCAGGAGCGGATCGGCGGCGACATTGACGCCGACGTGCTTCATCGCGGCAATGGAACGCGCGCCGCCGTAACTGGCGCCGACGGCGGCTTCGAGTGCAACCTTCTCGTTGATCATCCATTCCGCCGCGACGTCGTCCTTCCAGAATCGCGCGATCGTCTCCAGTATCTCGGTGCTCGGTGTGCCCGGATACGCCGCGGCGTATTCGCCGCCGTACTCGTATACCCCGCGGGCGAGGGCCTGGTTGCCGGAAAGGAGCATTTCCATGGCAGGGTTCCTCCTCGAATAATGACGATTTGCGGCTCAGCGGCAGCGCGACGCTGGCCGCTGCAGCCGTAATTCGATGGCGCAACGCGAAGCGTCCGCGCCATCGATTATTTCAGTATAAAATCCGACATAGTGCGTTCCTGCGCACGTTCAAGGTAAGAGAAAAAGCGGAAAAATTCAACTAATATTTACGCAGCTTGGCGGGAGAAATCTGTGGCGTGCCGTTTTGAAATCCGTTACTGTATAACAAATTAATAGAATGGCGGGCCAGCCGGCGGCTGAAGATGTTGGGCGCAACCGCCGCTGTTCCGTCACGTTTATCAAAGGAGCATTTGCCGGTGGTTCGGCGGCCGACATACGAGACCGAGGGGGAGGTCGCACGCTTCGACGAGCGGGACACCGTTTTCTCGCGTGAGGCGCTCGTTCCGGGAAGCCCCGAGGAGATCGACTACCACGAGAGGCATCCCGAGAAGGCCGAGATCGATGGCCGGCTGGCGCGGTTCATCGATGCGAAGATGAAGCGGGAAGCGGAGGGCGACCAGATCGGCAGGGCGATCTACGAGTCCCACTTCATCCCGGCGGCGGCGCTCGCACTCCCCGACATGGTCGACGGGGAGCCCGCCGATCGTGCGGTCGCGTGGTCGCCGCGGGAGGCATCCGAGCGGATCAAGACGTACGCACTGGCCCTCGGCGCCGACGATGTTCGTGTAGGGCCGCTCCGCCCCGAATGGGTCTATACGCACCGCGGCGCCCGCCCCTTCTTTCGCAACCCCTACATCAATCCTCCCTACTTCACCGGAATCCCCGACGGCTACCAGGGCGCCGCGTACGGGGATGCGATCACGCTGACGCACCGCAACGCCATCTCACTCGCCTTCCGGCAGGACCGGGACCTCGCGTGGACGGGGGCCAGCAGTGGCGTCGAGTTCGACGAGGGATTGATATATGCCAGGAGTGTACTCGCAT
>CBFCXB010000518.1:0-2256 GCA_965601905.1 uncultured bacterium
GCCGGGGAGCATGATGTCGAGAAGCATGAGATCATAGGTTCCCTTGCGCGCCTTACGGAGGGCATGCAATCCATCGTAGGCCACGTCCACCTGGAACCCGCGAAGCTCCATGCTGTACTTGACGGTTTCGACGATATCCTCATCGTCCTCGACGATAAGAATCCTGGATCCTATCATCCGATCTCTCCTTTCTGCACGACCATTACCGGCTCCATGCCGATTCGCTCGAGCGAGGCCGTTATAAGTTCCCCGTAGCTTTTTCCGTCGTGGGGCGCGATGCCCCAGCCGATATCAATATCATCGGGACGATTCCCCGTAATGAAGAGAATCTCCTCCCCATCCACGGAAGAAACCACTTCACCGGTTCCGCCCCCGTGGTCCATCATCGCAACGGCAGTGGCGAAGTTACGTCCCAGCGGCCAGAGGTAGCATCCCTCGTTCTCGATGGCGTCCTTCGTCGGATTGATGATTGTTGATGTTTGCATGCTATCCACGATATTGCGCCAGGGACGCGTTCCCTTTCTCACTATCGAGTAGAGAACAGGCGTCACGCCCCGCGCTATGGCATCCGCGACGATCCGCTCGAGCGCGCGGATCACGCGAATGACACGTCTCGTCTCGATACGCATCGGCAGATAGATCGATACCGCGCTGCCCACATCACCCGTACGCTCTATCCACAACGCTCCACCGTGACGCTGCACGAGCCGCGTAGCGATGTACAGCCCCAACCCGTGCGAAGGGCGCATACGGCTCTCCGCGTCCCGGTTCTGACGGTTTATATCCTCTACAACCCGCTCGGGGATACCGCTCCCCGTATCACGCACGCGGATACACGTAAAGTCCGGTTGCCACAGATGCTCCCACGGAATGCGCGGAAAGACATCCCGCGGCGTATCGCCGGACGGGAAAACGTCGATCGAGATTTTCCCACCTGAGGGCACATGCTTCATGCTGTTCGAGAGCAGGTTCTGAATGACCTGCTCCATACGATCGCGATCGAACGTCAGCACGGCGGTGGATGGGTGCGCACGGGCTTCGAATGCGATACCCTTCTTCCTCATCGACTCCACGAAGAGATATGAGGAATGCTCGAGGAATTGCTCGACATCGACGCGCGCCGGCCGCAGGGCGTAATCGGGTGGACGAAACGTCGACGCTTCGACAATACCGTCGACGAGAACGTTCAGCCTGCCGACGGTGCGCAGCGCCGTCTCGAGAAATCGTGAAAGAGTCGCAAGGCACGCGTCGTTCTCCTGCGTACTTTCCACGGAGATACTCTCACGCATGATGGCGAGCGAATTCTTGAGCGCCGTCATCGGCGTTCTCAACTCGTGCGCGACGGTCACGAGCATCTCCTCCCTCGCTTCCTCCTGGTCCCTCTCGCTGGAGATGTCCTTGAGCATAATAAGGGATTCCACCTCGCTGGAAATATTCCCGAGCCGCACCCACGTGACGGTGAGCGTCCGCTCGTGACCGATAATGCTCTGGAGATCCCGGCCGACGATATCGTGTTCGAGCATGCGGAACTCCTCCCACAGCCCGTGAAGGTTGTAGGGTGAACTCGCCGCGATCGACCCGACCGTACCGGGTTGCTGCCCCCGGATCTCGAGCACCTCGCGGAACGTCTCGTTGGCGTACGCAACCTCGCCCCCCGGCGCGATCAAGGCGCCTCCGAACGGCAGGGCATTCACCATCCGCTCCAGTATCCCAGCCTCGCCGCCGACACTGAAACGAAGCGGGATTCTCTCATCGCCCTCCTCGGTGAGCTCTTGAAAGACGGAGATATCCTCCCGTGTAAATGCATCCTTCAGCACGCTCCCGATAAACAGTACACCGCGTACCCTCGCATCGAACGTGACGGGAACGATAAAGTAACTCTCGATTCTTGCGCTGCCGAGAAGAAACGCGAGGTTCCGATCACGACTCTTCACAAATACATTCTCCCGCAGCAGTCCCTCCTCGTCTGGCCGCTGGGCAAACATGCGGTACGTTCTTCGAAGCTTCTCCCTGATTTCGGGAATGCGCGGCGATAGTTCGGCACCCTCGAGCATGATGTAGAAGCAGTCATGGGGGTCCTCCGTGTAGAAAGCGCAGAATTGTGCCCGCGACAGCTCCATCATCCGCAGCAGCGTACCCCGCATCATCAACTCGTCCCCAACGGACTCGAGTATCTCGACGCGCAGGGATCGCCCGCGCCGCCCGCCGTCGACGCCCGCGCCGCTGATGTAGGATTTGAGTATCGCCGATAGGATC
>CBFCXB010000519.1:0-2249 GCA_965601905.1 uncultured bacterium
TATACTGGAATGCGGCTCCGGCGGAGCGGGTCTATTTCGAACGTTTCCGCCGCGGCGCGGATTCGACTGAGGGAGTATGACCGTGACGAGGGTGAGTCTCACCGGTGATCAGCTCGTCGTCTTTATCCTGTTCTTCAAGATGGGGATTGCGGCAGTGGCGGCCGTTGTCCTCGTGACGTCGAGTTTCTTCAAGCGCCTGCTGCTCCGTGATCCGCGCAGCCGGCGTGAGAACTGGGAGTTCTCGCTCTGTTTCGGTGTTCTCCTCATGGCCGGTACGGCGGTGCGGGTCCTGGCCGGCTACGAGGCGCTCGACCTCTCACTCTCCGGGACATTTCTCATTGGACTTCTGACCGGTCTGGTGCAGGGCACCTCGATCGGCGCCATGGTGAGCCTTCCCGCCGTACTCAGGGGAGAATGGGCGGCGCTGCCGTTCACTGTCCTGTGTGGTCTCATTGGAGGTCTCATCCGCAGGGTTACCGCGGGCCGTGAAGAATTCTGGGATTTTTCCCCGTTCCCGACGAACAATATCTTTCGCTCGTTCGGAATATTCAGGGCCGAGCGGCGCGTCGACACGCGCGCCATGATTGTCGCATCGATTTTTATTCTCGAACTCGTCCGGACCGCCGTGGCGCGATGGACGATGCCACCGGCGCTTTTCGCCTTGAGAACGGATCAGTTCTGGATGGTCTTCGTCGTGTGGCTCTCGACCCTCGCCTGCGTGGGGATCCCGCTCAAGATATGGCACAACACGCGCGTCGAGGAAATGCTCGAGGAACAGCGGCTGGCCGCGGTGCGTGCCCGGTTCGATGCGCTCCGCAGCCAGATCAATCCCCACTTTCTCTTCAATACATTGAATGCCGCCACTTCCTGCATCTGGACCGAGCCGGAAAAGGCGCGTTGGATTCTCGTCAAGCTGTCGCATATCCTCCGGCGGCTGCTGCACGGCACGGAGGATTTCGTGCCGCTCAGCAAGGAGCTCGAGTTTATCGATGACTACCTGAGCCTCGAGGAGGCGCGGTTCGGTAAGGACAAGCTGCGGTTCGAGAAGGAGATCGATCCCCGCGCGTTCGATGTCCCCGTGCCGGCGATGATCCTGCAGCCCCTCGTCGAGAACGCCGTGAAGCACGGCATATCGCGCAAGAGGGAAGGTGGTACGATACGGATCGATGCGGTGCGCGAGGGGGACTGGCTGCGTGTGTCGGTCAGCGACGACGGCATGGGATTCAACGGTGTGGAGCGCACCGGCATCGGGCTCAGCAACGTGCGCGAGCGGTTGCAGGTGGCCTACGGGATGCAGGGCTCGCTGGAGATCGACTCCACTTCCGGCGAGGGGACGTCCGTTTCGGTTCGGATGCCGGTCGAGAGGGGAACGGAGCATGCATGAGGGATCCGCCGGCGCGGGCCGGCGGGACTGTCAGGGAAGGGACGAAACATGATCGAAAACGATTCGCTGCATGTTCTCATCGTCGACGACGAGGCACCGGCCCGCCGGGACATACGGCGCATGCTCGGCAAGATCGAGCGTATCGAGATCGCGGGCGAGGCTGCGGACGGCCTCGAAGCGGTCGAGATGATTCAGAAGACGAACCCCGACGTGGTGCTGCTCGATATCCAGATGCCGGGCCTCGATGGATTCCAGGTCATCGAGAAGCTCGACGCCCCGGACACCATACCCGCGGTCATCTTCATCACGGCCTACGATCAGTACGCGGTCCGGGCGTTCGAGGTCCATGCCGTCGACTACCTCCTGAAACCGGTCGAGGAGGAGCGGCTCGTCGAGGCGATCGAGCGGATGCGGCGCATAGTGAAGGGGCTCGAGCGGCGTTCCGATCTCGAGGCGCTGCTGCGTACGATCAGCGGCGGGCCGAAGCGGATTCCCGTCAGGCAGGGTGCGGGGCACGTGATGGTCAGCGAGGATGATATCCTCTACGCCACGCTCGCCTCGGGAGACGTTGTGGTCGCGACGGCGGAGATGGAGGGCCCGACGAATTTCCGTTCCCTCGATCGATTGATGCAGGAGTTCACGCCGGGCAAGTTCGTTCGAGCACACCGTTCCCACATCGTGAACGTCCAGAAGATCCACGAGATCACGCCGTGGCTCGGCGGCAGGTACCGGCTGCGCCTCGGGAATGCGGAAGGCCCCGTGATACCGCTCAGCCGCACGCAGGCGCGCGAACTGAGAAAATTACTAAAATTTTAAAGGTGCATTAAGTCTCCGTTTTCGACCGTTCGGCAACGATTTTCGACCG
>CBFCXB010000520.1:0-2234 GCA_965601905.1 uncultured bacterium
ACAGAGCCCGTAAGGCGGCTTTGCTGCCCGAAACGAGAAACACACCATCGTGCTCTCCGTGCACGTTGACGCCGTCCGTCTCGGGCAGCCGGCCGGATGTCCGCACCAGGAACAGAAGAATGGGAGGAAGCTCTTTGCCGGATATATGAAACGGTTGGAGCGCCGGGTGCTCCGCCCACCGATCCGCGTCCGGGATCCTCATGTCATCGACGGCGAACGTCGGGGCGATGACCGGGCCGGCGAGAATTACTTCGATAACGAGAGAAAGAATGCAAATCGGAGAACAGCGAGATTTCAAGAAGGTGAAAATCGGCCGGGATGACCGTTGATGCATGTTAGAGCCCTTCGAAGAGAACTGGTAAATTAAGCAGTGGAATATCGTATGGGGCGAGAGGATCTAAAACCGCAAAATCCACCACCCATTTGCGAATCCATTATATCATAACTGGGTAATAATTTCAATCCTCTGCATCAGTCACGAGCGCATCCGTCACGAGATGCTGACACTTGCATGATGGATCATGCATCCACATGAATCTTTGAGTCCGCCGGATGACGGTCTCGGGTCGGGCCAAGGCAAGCGCACGGCGCGACCTCAATGCCGATATGAATGTGCGCGGGAGTAGCGGAAGCTATAGATCTATGGTATAATGGAAGTAACGTAAGTGTAAAAATAGAAAGTGATTTCAGAGAGAAAAACAGCAATGAAATTCGCGATTGGATGCACGATCTTTCTGTGGGCAACGTTTCTGCCGGCGAAAGGTTTTTCCGCACAGCTTCGGTCAGCGCAGGATCGTGTTTGGTTCTCTCCCAATGCCGCCAGTGTGGACATGCTGGAGATGTTCACTGAGCCGGAGAAATGGGATTTGGCGAGAGCCAGGATCGATGTGTTCAAGTTTACAACGGGACATGTGGGCAGCGGCGGCTGGAGCTGCCACGTGAATCCGGCACAGACCTGCGGTATGAACTACCTCGAAAACCTGGTGAATGTCGATGCGTTCACCAAACTGGGACAGTTGGGCATCGATATCGTTATCGAGTCCTTTTTTGCCGGGCCGATCATGTCCGTAGACCCTGTTGAATGCTCGACAGACCAGCACGTTTACAATCTATCGCTCAGTGGATCCATAAACGTCATTCAAAACGTGGAGGCAAACGGCGGCATCGTCCGCTACCTCGCGATGGATGAGCCGATACGGAAATGGCTTCCCGCGTATTACTACATCTTTACAGGCCAGACGGACCCCAGGCCCTGCCTTGTCGATTCACTCGAAATGCTGGCCGATCACGTGGCCGCATATATTTTGCAGATGCAATCGTGGTTTCCATCGATTCCTATCGGTCATATCGAACTCTATCCGGAGGTGAGTGTCGATATGTTCAAGGAATGGATAATCGCCATGGAGGCAAGATGTGTCTCGCTGCCGTTCCTGCATCTGGATGTGAACGGTCCCCGGATCGACCAGTATATCGCGTTCGGATTGGATATCGATCTGGCGGCCGATCTGGCGGAATTGAAATCGTTTCTCGAAGCCCGCGGCATAGCGTTCGGCGTCATCTTCACCGATATCTACTGGAACAGTCAGATCTGGGAACCTGATGAGTACGACGATCAAACGTATTACAACGGGACGATTGATTGGGTCAACACTGTCGAGGCGACGGGCGTGGAGCCGGACCACGTCATTTTTCAGAGCTGGGTGTTCCCCTTCTACACGACGGGATCCGGTCCCAAGGAAATACCGATCAATCTGCCTGAGGATGATCCTTCGATCTACAGCCACACGCGTTTGATCAACGAGGCGCTGAGCATCATTGCGGGTGACGACACGGAACCCTCGGCCGGCCGGCAAACTCGTTTCTCCGAGTATGAAGGCGTCACGCCTATTCCGGGCTTGATTTCTGAGAAAAACCAGGAGTATGCACGAGCTCATAGTCCCAATCCCGATTGCCGCAATTATACGGCCGATGAGTTTAATGAATCCATCAGCCGTTCTGCAGAGATCAACCTTCGGTGGGGATACTTGCGCTAAAATGAGAATCAGCGGAGTCTATCTGTTTACAACTTATTATTAATGGATAATAGTGACCTGCCTCCGGGATTTGTACAACTCTGAAACTCAAACTGCTCGATCAATGGAAAGCGGTTCGATCGCCTCGTGCAATCGGTTTGTGAATGACCGTTTTCTTCTGACGTCACACACCCTGGAGCAGTGTGGGGGCACCGGTTTCTT
>CBFCXB010000521.1:0-2228 GCA_965601905.1 uncultured bacterium
GTCGTCTCGTCATCCGTGGCGAGTCCGCGGATGATCTCGACCAGTTTCATCACGGGCACCGGATTCATGAAGTGCATCCCGATAAACCGCTCGGGCCGCGATGTGACCGCCGCGAGCGCGGTGATCGATATGGACGAGGTGTTGCTGGCAAATATCGTCTCCTTCGGGCACAGCCCGTCCAGTTCCCGGAACAGCTTCGCCTTGGTATCGAAATCCTCGAAGATGGCCTCTACGACAAGATCCGCCCCCGCCGTCGCCTTGACGTCCGTGTCGGTGGTGATGCGCCCGATTATCTCGTGCTTGGTTGCCTCGTCGATCCGTTCCTTCTTCACGAGTCGCGAGAGGCTCTTCTCGATGGCCGCCATACCCCGCTCTACAAACTCCTTTTTTACATCCACCATCACGACCTGGAACCCGTGATGGGCAAAGACCTGGGTTATCCCGTTTCCCATGGTGCCGGCGCCGATTACGGCGATTTTCTCCATTGCCATACTTTCTCCTTTACCTCTGCACCACTCAAACTGCGTTCCAAGACTATCGAGCGCTACAGCATCTCTACGCTGAGCGCCACCGCATTGCCGCCTCCGAGGCACAGCGTGGCCAATCCCTTCTTACCCCCGGTGTTCTTCAGGGAGTAGAGCAACGTCGTGAGAATCCGCGCTCCCGAGCAACCGATCGGGTGGCCGAGCGCAACTGCGCCGCCGTGAATGTTGACTTTGTCGGGATTCATCACCAGCTCTTTCATAACGGCGACCGGCTGCACGGCGAACGCCTCGTTCAGCTCGATGAGGTCGAAATCGTCTATCTTCATACCGGTCTTTGCGAGCAGCTTCGGCACCGCGACGGTCGGGGTCATCATCACCCATTCGGGATCCATCCCCCCCGTCGCGTACCCAGTCACGCGCCCCAACGGCTTTACGCCGAGTTCTGCCGCCTTCTCCGCGGAGAGGAGAACCATCGCCGCCGCGCCGTCACTGATCTGCGACGCGTTTCCGGCCGTCACCGTCCCGTCCTTCTTGAATACGGTCCTCAGTTTCGCCAGGCTCTCCACGCTCGTACCAGGCCTCGGCCCCTCGTCACGGTCCACAACGATCGGCTCCTTCTTGCGCTGGGGAACCTCAATCGGCAGGAGCTCGTCCTTGAACTTGCCCGATTCATGGGCCTCCACGGCCTTGCGATGGCTGTGGTAGGAGTACTCGTCCTGCTGCTGGCGCGACACATTGTACTTCTCCGCCACCAGCTCCGCCGTATTCCCCATATGGTAATCCTTGTAAATGTCCCATAGGCCGTCGAAGACCATCGTGTCGACGAGGGTGCCGTCGTTTAGCCGGTAGCCGGTCCGCGCCTTACGCAGGATGTACGGTGCATTGCTCATGCTCTCCATACCGCCGGCCACGACAATATCGACATCCCCCAGCATGATCGCCTGCGCGGCGCACACGACCGATTTGAGTCCCGAACCACAGACCTTGCTGATGGTCATGGCCCCGGCGGCCGTATTGACGCCTCCGTAAATCGAAGCCTGGCGCGCGGGGTTCTGACCGAGGCCGGCGCTTATCACGTTGCCCATTATGACCTCGTCAACCTGGTCCCCCGTGATGCCCGTCCGTTTAATCGCTTCCGCCACGACGAAACCACCGAGCTGGGTCGCGCCGAATGGCGAAATGCCACCGAGAAATCTTCCTAGCGGTGTCCTGACCGCACCTGCGATGACGACCTCTTTCATGAAACGATCCTCCTTTTAGGGTTAGTGCACACCGTTACATCGTTCTATTCTCCATGGGACTTCATGATGTACTCGACGATCTCCCGCGTGTCGGTGCCGGGACCGAAGACGCGGGAAACGCCCATCTGTTCGAGCTTCTCGACATCCTCCTTCGGTATGATCCCGCCGCCGAAAACCTTGATGTGTTCGGCCTCTTTCTCTACCAGCAGATCAATGACACGGGGAAACATGGTCATGTGCGCGCCGGAGAGTATGCTCAGCCCCACGAAATCGACGTCCTCCTGAACGGCCGCCGCCGCGATCATCTCGGGGGTCTGGTGCAGGCCCGTGTAGATGACCTCCATTCCCGCATCCCGGAGAGCGTTCGCCACCACCTTTGCGCCTCGATCGTGACCGTCGAGCCCGGGCTTGGCGACGAGAACCCTGATCTTTTTCTCCATGCCGGGTTCCTCCTGAGGATTTTCCAGGACCTATTAGAAGAATGGCGGTTCCTGGTATTCGC
>CBFCXB010000522.1:0-2221 GCA_965601905.1 uncultured bacterium
AGCGCCCCGATATTGAGTACCATATCGATCTCGTCGGCGCCGTCGGCGACGGCCCGCTCCGCCTCGAACGCCTTGACAGCCGTATTGACCGCCCCCAGCGGAAAACCGGCGATCGAACAGACCTTCACGGCCGACCCTTCGAGCTCCTCGGATACGAGCGATACGTAATGCGTATTCACGCACACCGAGAAGAATCGGTACTGTTTCGCCTCCGCGCAAACGCGGCGGATGCCATCGTCCGTCGCTTCCGGCCTGAGCAGCGTGTGATCGATCAATCGGTTCAAATCGACATCTGCCAACGGAATCCTCCCTTCGGTACTGGTATCGTATTCCCCGCCGGAACCCTGTTCCACTGCGGCCCCCGGTCCCTCCTTCCCCACGTGCCGGTGCGACATCCCGCCGCTATGACACCCCGCCGCCGCGCTCTATCAGGACAGCTCTTCCAGAAAGCTCGTCCCCGCCCGTAGCGAGACTCCAAAGAACGCGGCGATCGTCGCGCCGGCATCGGCGAAGGTGTCGCGCGTGCCGAGCGCCACGCCCGCATCGTGCCCGATGATCTTCGCGAGAATCGGGACGTACTCGCGTGTGTGATCGCTTCCCCCCGCCGTCGGATCGCACCCGTGATCGGCTGTGATGCAGAGAAGCGTCCCCGGCTCCAACACACGGATGAATCCGCCGAGCCACGAGTCGAACGCCTCGAGACCGTCCGTGTAGCGTGCAACATCCCGGCGGTGTCCCCAGAGCATATCGAAATCGATCAGGTTTGCAAAGAGGAAGGAGAATACGCTCTCCCCGGAAACAGTCTCGGCTATTCTTTGCATTGTCTCCTCGTTGCCGCTCGTCTTCACGATTCTATCGCAGCCCCGGCTCGCGAAGAGATCGTGTATCTTGCCGACCGTCACGACGGAGCGGCTCCGGGCGGACAGGGCATCGAGGAGCGTTTCCGCGGGCGGGGGTAAGGAGAAATCCCTCCTCCCCGGCGTGCGCACGAACGATCCGGCCGCGCCGGAGAACGGGCGCGCGATCACCCGTCCCACGTGGTGCGGCCAGACGAGAATCCGACGCGCGGTCTCACAGAGCCGGTACAGCTCCTCGGGCGGTATCACATCCTCATGCGCCGCTATCTGGAATACGCTGTCGGCCGACGTATACACGATCGGCGAACCGGTCCGCATGTGTTGGGCTCCGAGCTCCTCGATGATTTCCGTACCCGAGGCGGGGATGTTCCCGAGGATCTTTGTCCCCGTTTCACGCTCGAACCGCCCGATGATCTCCGGGGGAAAGCCACCCGGGTATTTCGGGAAAGGCTCGGAAAGGGGGCAACCCATGAGCTCCCAGTGACCACTCGTCGAGTCCTTCCCCGGCGACCGCTCCGCCATCCGCCCCCACGACGCGGTTGGAGCGCCGGCTGCACCGACACCCGCGATCGGTGCGATATTGCCGAGCCCCATTTCCTGAAGGACCGGCAGGCGGAGCCCTCCAACCGCCGCCGCCGCGTTGACGAGCGAATGCGTGCCGGCATCGCCGTAGGCGGCCGCATCGGGCAACGCGCCGGCCCCCACACCGTCCAGTACGATGGTGATTGCGCGCCCGCTCATACCACCCCTCCGACTATGTGGTGGAAAAAACCGCAGCCGCACGGCTGCGCCGTATTGACGATCCTGTGCGATGCATCATGAACTGCATGAATGGAGTTACAGGCCCTCTTGCACGCCGAGAAGCGTTTTCAGACTGTCGACCTTGCCGCTCAAGAAGTACATCCGCACAACCCGCTTGCTGATGCGGCAGAACACCTCGTAGTTCAAGGTGCCATCCCATTGCGCAATCTCGTCGGCGCTGATCTCTGCATTTTCCTGGCGGCCGAACAGTACGACCTCCTCCCCCACACGCGCGTCGGGGAAACCCGAGAGATCGATCATCGTCATGTCCATCGTTACCCTACCGGTTATTGGAACGCGGGTACCGCGGAAGAGCACCTTGCCTGTATTGGAGAGACGGTGACTCAATCCATGACCATACCCGACCGGGATAATTCCCATCGTGAACGGTTCCTCGGCGATGAATGTTCTCCCATAACTTATGCTTGAACCGGCGGGCATATCGCGCACGAGAATCAGTTTCGTCTTGAAGCTCATCACCGGAACGACATCGAGCTTGTCCCTCAGGCTGATCGATGAGGTATGCCCGTAAACGAGCAGCCCCGGCCTGATCATGTTGAAAT
>CBFCXB010000523.1:0-2219 GCA_965601905.1 uncultured bacterium
GTGAGATCAACGATACGGCCAAACGCATCCAGGACGAGAACGACTGTCTCGTCGTCGTCGGGATAGGGGGCTCGTACCTCGGGGCCCGCGCCGCCATCGAGGCCCTGCGAGTGGAAACGTGCTTTCCGGTCCTCTTCGCCGGCAACAACATCTCGCCGGAGTACCACGAGCGCCTGCTCGCCGCTCTCCGGGACAAACGCTTCGCCGTCTGCGTGATCTCGAAGTCGGGAACCACCACCGAGCCCGCCATCGCGTTCCGCCTTCTCAAGGGTCGACTCATTGAACAATTCGGCACAGAAGAGGTGGCGCGGCGAATCATAGCGATCACCGATCCCTCAGGCGGCGCGCTCCGTGCCATGGCGGAGACGATGCGGCTCGCGAGCTTCGCGATTCCACCCGACTTGGGCGGGCGGTTCAGCGTCCTCTCCCCCGTCGGGCTCGTCCCGATCGCGGTGTCCGGGATCAACATCATGGAGATGATGAGCGGCGCGGCATCGGCATTGAACCTGTACACACGCGAGGAACCGAGCAACACGGCCCTCCGGTACGCCGCGCGGCGCATCCTCCTCCACGAAAAGGGAATCCAGACCGAGGTCCTCTCGAGCTTCCACCCGGAACTCGCTCTCTTCTGCGAATGGTGGAAGCAGCTCACCGGAGAATCGGAGGGAAAAATGGGAAAAGGCCTCTTCCCCGCCTCGACCGTCATGACCACCGATCTTCACTCGATGGGGCAATACCTGCAAGAGGGGAACAGCCGCCTCCTCGAGACGTTTCTTATCGCCCTGCGCCCCCGCACCGATCTCACCGTGCCCTCCAACGAGGATGATCTCGACAATCTCAATTACCTCGCGGGAAAAAGCCTCGGGGAGATCAACCGGAAGGCGTTCGAGGGGACGTTCGAGGCGCACGCGGCGGGAGGGCGGCCCGTCATGGCGATCGAGATGCCGTCGGTGACCTCCGGGAGCATCGGGCACCTGTTCGTCTTCTTCGAGATGGCCGTGGCCGTATCGGGTCGCCTCCTGGGGATCAACCCGTTCGACCAGCCGGGCGTGGAGGAGTACAAGAGGCGCATGTTCAAGCTGCTCGGCAAACCGGGAGTATTATGATAAAGAATTATTTTATGAGCGCCGGGCGGCCAGGAGATCCCACGATACGGGACAGCGAACCGTTCAATGCTGTGTTTCGTATGCGGGGGGTAGCGGCCCTTGTTATATTACTGCCGCTCGCGTTCCTCGTGGCCTGCACCGCCGAGGCCCCCTACACCACCGATACGTATGTTATGGGAACGAAAGCGTGGGTAACGCTGTACGGCTACAGCGCGGAGGAGGCCGAGCCGATTGTCGGGGAAGCGCTCCGTGAGCTGCACCGCATAGAGAGCGTCATGAGCACATGGCGGCCGGCGAGCGAGATATCCCGCCTGAACGGCGCCGCGGACGGCACGATGCGGATCGTTTCACAGGAACTTTTCGCCGTCGTCGACAGCGCTTTTTACTATGCCACCGTGACCGGGGGCGCTTTCGATATCACGGCGCGTCCCCTCGTGAGAGTCTGGGGATTCCAGGAGGGCGAGGCGCATCTCCCCTCCGGGGCCGAGATCGCCGGCGCCCTCGAGCGGGTCGGGTACGAGCGCGTCGCACTCGATGCTTCGATGCCCGGTATCGCGCTGAACGCCGGGATGGAGCTCGATCTCGCCGGAATAGCCAAGGGATATGCCGTCGACCGGTGCGTGGCGCTGCTCCGAGAGCGCGGCGCCACGAGCGCACTCGTCAATCTCGGCGGCAACATCTACGCGCTCGGCGCGCCGCCGGGAAAGCGCGGGTGGACGATCGGCATACGCGATCCTCTCGGATCGGCGAAAACGGTCGGTGCGCTCATTCTGAAAGACGAGGCCGTCGCGACGTCCGGGAACTACGAGAATTTTGTAGAGATCGAGGGCGTACGGTACGGGCATATCCTCGATCCGCACACGGGACAGAGCGTCGATCATCTCCTCAGCGTAACGGCCGTCGCACCGACCGCCGTGGCCTCCGACGCCCTCGCGACCGGCCTGTTCGTCCTTGGGGGCGAGCGGGGAAACGATCTCGTCCGGCGGCTGCCGGGCGTTAAGGCCCTCTTCGCCGGGCCGGCGGACGGACCGATTACCTACCGTGCGGCGGGTGACTTCGGCGATGCGCTCGAGCTCGACGGAGAGATCGTTCAGGCGAAATAAGTCACACGCC
>CBFCXB010000524.1:0-2218 GCA_965601905.1 uncultured bacterium
GCAGCGATTCGGTGGTTCGTCTCGCATGTAAGGGGACAAGGCGTAGGGGGTATCTCGGCATAGAACGTGTTCGATGGTTCGTGCCCTATGAAGTGTTACTTCGTGGAGGCGTCGTCCTTGAAACGATCCTCCTCTGTATCATTGCTCCCGCCGGGGTGGGATTCTCCTCCCGCCTGCGCTGTTCGTGTGCCGTCCAGCGCAGGTTCCGGCGGAGCGTCTCGATTCGGTTCGGCTGATGGAGTGTCCGGTTCGCCGGTCTGCCCGGCCGAAATGCCGCCGGACGTTTCGGGGGATACGGATTCTCCGTTGGCCTCTTCCATTTCTCTCTGTGTACCTTTCTTCTGCGTGTGGAGCTGTTTTCGCAAGGGCGGCAGCTCTCCCCCGTTCAACAGTATCTTTATCTCCTCGCCGTCGAGAACTTCCCGTTCGAGGAGGGAGCGGGCCACCGCGTGCAATTGATTGATGTATTCCGTCAGTAGACGCGTGGCCTTCTCATGGCACTCGAGGATGATCCGCCGGACCTCGTCGTCTATCTCGATCGCCGTCTGCTCGCTGTAGTCCTTTCTCGTGGCCAGTTCACGTCCGAGGAATATCTGTTCAGTATTGTCCACGTACGCGATCGGTCCCAGCTTCTCGCTCATGCCCCACTGCCTGACCATCTTTCGTACGAGTTCCGTGGCGTGCTTGATATCGGTCTGGGCGCCGGTGCCGATACGCTTCAGCACGAGCTCCTCGGCCACCCTGCCTCCCAGCGACATCGTCACGATATCGATAAGGTAATCCCGCGACATGTAGTAATGCCGGTCGTCGTCCTCCGGGAGGAATGAGGTGGCGCCGCCCGCTCTTCCCCGCGGTATGATCGTCACCTTGTGGAGCGGATCGGCGTTTTCGAGGTAGGAGCCGACGACGGCGTGTCCGGCTTCGTGATACGCCGTCATCCGGCGCGTGTCCTCCTTCATGACGCGGCTCTTGCGCTCCGGCCCGAGCAGCACCCTGTCCTTGGCCTCTTCGAACTCCTCCATGCTCACGCTGTTCTTGTCGCGGCGCGCGGCCAGCAGCGCGGCCTCGTTGACCATGTTGGCGATGTCCGCTCCCGAGAAGCCGGGTGTCCCCCTGGCCAGCACTTCCATATCCGCCCCGTCGTCGAGCGGGATCTTGCGGGTGTGAACCTTGAAGATGCCGAGGCGTCCCTTTATATCAGGCATATCAACGACGATACGGCGATCGAAACGCCCCGGTCTGAGAAGCGCGGGATCGAGCACGTCCGGCCTGTTTGTCGCGGCGAGCAGGATGACGCCCTCGTTGGTCTCGAATCCGTCCATCTCCACGAGGAGCTGGTTCAGGGTCTGTTCGCGCTCGTCGTGCCCGCCGCCGATACCGGCGCCCCGGTGGCGGCCCACCGCGTCGAGCTCGTCAATGAAGAGAATGCACGGCGCATGCTTCTTGCCCTTCTCGAAGAGATCGCGAACGCGGCTCGCACCGACGCCGACGAACATCTCGACGAAATCGGAGCCGCTCATGCTGAAGAACGGGACGCCCGCCTCGCCCGCAACGGCCCGCGCGAGAAGGGTCTTGCCGGTCCCCGGTGGGCCAAGGAGAATGGCCCCTTTCGGAATCCGGCCCCCGAGCTTCTGAAACCGTTTCGGATCTTTGAGGAATTCGATGATCTCCTCGAGCTCCTCCTTCGCCTCGTCGGCCCCGGCAACATCGTTGAACGTCACGCGGGGCTTGTTCCCGCCCATCATCTTCGCTTTGCTTTTGCCGAACGAAAAGGCCTTGTTGCCGCCGGCCTGCATCTGTCGCATGAGGAACACCCATAGCACAAGCAGCGCGATGAGCGGTAGCGCGGTGGCCAGCGCCTTGACCCATACACTGCTTCCGGGCATCTCGGCTTCGATCTTGGCTTCGGGATTCGATTCCCAGATTGTTTTGGGGAGGTCCTTATCCTCGGCGGGGAGAATCACCTTGAAACTGGCTACAGCGGTTCCCTCACCACCGGTTGGAATGATGATCTCTTCGACGAGCTTACCGTGAACCTCGAGCCCTTTGATTTTGACGGAGGCGATGTTTCCGCTCTCCACCTCGCCAATGAATTGCGAATAGGTAATGGGCCATTCGCGTTCCTTGCCCGAATTGAAGAGAAGGAAGGCGAGGAAAAATAGGATCAATACCATGATCCAGAGAGCCATCGACCGGGATGGCTTCTGTGGTCCCAGCT
>CBFCXB010000525.1:0-2206 GCA_965601905.1 uncultured bacterium
TTTTTGCAGGTGCGAACGAAGGAAAAGGGGCGGAGAGATGCGAGAGCTGGCTGAATCGGCACGATTGGAAATCGTGTGTGGGGCAAAACCCCACCGAGGGTTCGAATCCCTCTCTCTCCGCCAGTGAACTGAAACTGGAATCGAGACGGTTCTTGAGTTATCTTCATCACGAGCAGTAACGGTCGGCCTCAACAGTTTGAAGGAGAGAAAAACGAGCGGAGAGATGCCAGAGCTGGTTGAATGGGGCGGTCTCGAAAACCGTTGAGCAGGTAACTGCTCCGGGGGTTCGAATCCCCCTCTCTCCGCCAGAATAACAATCGGCATCGTGGAACGGCAGAACGGAAAATCGTTACGGTGGGGATGTAGCTCAGCTGGGAGAGCACCTCGTTCGCAACGAGGGGGTCGGCGGTTCGAATCCGCTCATCTCCACCACTCGCCTGCGCGGACGTTTCGCGCCGCGCCGGCGAATTTCGGCTGCAGCGGCCAGTTGTGAGCTGCCGCTGAGCCGCAATTCTTTGGAGATCGTGCTAGGCGGGGAGGTAGCGGTGCCCTGTACCCGCAACCCGCTATAGCGGGGCCGAATTCCCGTTTGAGGGAGCGTCGTTTTCGAGCGATCGACGACGGGAAGTGGCGTTGATGGCTAGGTCCCGCGCAATAGGGACCCGTGAATCCCGTCAGGACCGGAAGGTAGCAGCGGCAAGCGGTTATTCCTATGTGCCGCGGACCAACCTGGTCGGAGTTAACCCCGTCGTAAGAGCCGGGAGCGCCTCTCGAGGCCGGGTGCACGATCTCCGTTTTCACTGTGTGGGGAGGGTGGTGTATGTCGTACGTAGTTCTCGCGAGAAAATGGAGACCGAAAGTCTTTGCCGAGGTCATCGGCCAGGACCATGTCACGTTGACATTGCGCAGGGCGGTCGAGAAGGAACGTCTCGCGCACGCATATCTTTTCGCCGGCCCGCATGGATGCGGCAAGACGACGACGGCGCGGCTGCTGGCGAAGGTGATAAACTGTGAGAATCCCGACGGCGCCGAGCCCTGCAACGAGTGCGTTTCCTGCAGGGCCGTCACCGACGGGAAGCACCTCGATGTGATCGAGATCGACGGCGCCTCGAACAGGGGGATCGACGAGATCAGGGATCTCCGGGAAAAGATCGGGTATGCCGCAACGCAGGGGCGATCGAAGATATACATCATAGACGAGGTGCACATGCTCACCCCGCAAGCGTTCAACGCGCTGCTCAAGACCCTCGAGGAACCGCCGCCGCATGTCTATCTCGTATTCGCGACGACCGAGCCGCACAAGGTGCCGTCCACGATCCTCTCACGGTGCCAGCGGTTCAACTTCAAGAAGCTCGAGCTCGGCGAGATCATCGGGCAGCTCGAGAAGATATGCACAAGGGAAGATATTGCGTTCGCTAGCGATGCGCTGCTCCTCGTGGGACGGCGTGCGGAGGGAAGCATGCGTGATGCGGAAAGCCTCCTCGATCAGTGCATATCGGCCTCGAGCGAGAGTGTGGATCTGGCGCTGGTCCGCGCGGTCCTCGGGCTCGTCGATATGCAGCTCGTAACGGAACTGCTCAATTCGATCATGCGTCGAGACAGGGTCGGGGCTCTCGCGATGGTCGACACCGTGGTATCGTCGGGTCTCGACCTCGAGGAGTTTTTTCTCGCGTACATTGAAGGATTGAGGAATCTTCTCGTTCTGAGTATCGATGGACGGACGACTTCCGAATGGCTGGGTCTCACGGAGGATGAACTCTCCCTGCTGCGCCGGATCAACGAGGGATTCCGCACGGAGGATCTTCTCTATCTCTTCAGGGCGGCGATGCGATCGTTTGGGGAATTCAAGACATCAAACCAGCCACGGTACCTTCTCGAGGCGACGATCGCCGAGGCGGCCTCGTGGGATTCGGCGGTGGAACTTTCCGAGATCCTGCGGAGGTTGGAGGGTGCCGGCGGCGGGAGTGGCCCTGGTGGGGGAATTCCGGGTGCCGAGCGCGGCACACGCCGGGCCGGCGGTTCCACTTCGACCGTGCAGCGGGGAGGGAGTGCCGGTGCGTCTGATGGCGCCGGAACGGCGAGCGTGAACCGTACGGGTGAAACGGGGAGAACGACCGGTACATCGGATGCCGGTAAGCGCGGTGCTCCAGGGGATGAGCGCGCCGTTCGGGAGGAAACGCCCGAGGCGGAAGGTGAGGAGGAGGTG
>CBFCXB010000526.1:0-2200 GCA_965601905.1 uncultured bacterium
GGTGTCTGGGCGTGTTTTGTTTCGGCATTGTTGTTCCCGTCGGATTCTCCCTTTTCCTGGTCAGACCGCAGAACGCCGGGGTGCCCGGGATTGCGCGCGCCCCGGCAGGTATATTTCCAGTAAGATTATCAAAATGGGGTGGGATGCACCAGAATAATATCCGGTCCGTCGAGGATGTCCGGTACGGTCGGCTGTGTGCTGTGAGGCGGTTGGAGGGCGGTCCGGCCGCGGAGCCCGGCGTGGCCGGCCCGTGTGGGGCTGCGGCGGCGCTGGATCGCGGCTGCCATTCGGTCTAGCAGGAGAATTTCAGCTCGAACGCGCCGATCGATATCGTGTCTCCCCCGTGGAGGATCGCGCGGTGGACCGGGCTGCCATTCAGCATCGTGCCGCGGCGGCTGCCCCGGTCCTCGAGCACGAATTCATTCTCGTGCCTTCGTATGACCGCGTGTTCGGCGGAAACGTGCGGATGATCGAGGCAGACATCGCACGCTATCTCGCTGCCGAGCGTCGTTTCGTCCTTCTCGAGCTTGATCTCGAGTCCGGTGAAGCAGCCGTTCGTGATGGTGATGGTTGCATTTTTACACATCGCACCTCCGGCCCGGGTGCCGGCATCCCCGTCGCAAGTAGCTTTCTTTGCACACATTTCCGTCCCTTTCGTTTCTCGATGGGATCTCCATCTCCGCATCGCGCCGTCTCCATCGCGGCTCCATACGCAAATATTGTACCACCGCGTGGCGGGTGTGCGCGGCACGGCGGCGTCGGGACAGGTAAGATATGTGGGGAAATTGACGTGGGATAAGCTTATTCGCGGGTCGGATGCAGCGCTCGAACAGCACCCCGCTCCGTCTCCCGGAGGGATGAAACGATGCCCGCGACTAGCCGAACAACATGGACGGCGCCGGATTTGAGCGGTATATATTTTACCCCGTTCATGATAATATTCGCTGGCGCGGACGCTTCACGCCGCACCAGCGAATGACGGCTACAGCGGCCGGCTTCGAGCCGCCGCTGAGCCGCCAATAGTAAAAATCGCGCCGGAATCGTGACTGCCGCGTTTGCGGCGGGGACGTCTTGAAGACGCAATTTTTTATGGCAAGGGAGGGTCACATGAAGGAATTCCTCGATCTGCTGGTTAATTGGGCGATATCGAGCGGCATCCGGGTCGCGATCATCATCGTGGGCGCGTTCATCGCGTTCAGGATCTTAAGGTTCCTCATACGCAAGTCGGAGCAGAAATTCGCCAGGAGGGACAAGCTCGATATCGAGGCACGGAAGCGCGCCGAGACGCTGTCCCGGATTCTCGAGAATACCCTGCGCGTCGTCGTGTCGATCGCTGCACTGCTGATGATTCTCGAGGAAATCGGCATCGATATCGGTCCGCTCCTCGCCGGGGCCGGCATCATCGGTCTCGCCGTCGGGTTCGGCGCACAGAGCCTCGTTAAGGATGTTCTCAGCGGCTTTTTCATTCTCATGGAGAACCAGATGAACGTGGGGGACGTGGTTCGTGTCGCGGGCGAGGCCGGGCTCGTCGAGGCGATCAAACTGAGGACGACCATCCTCAGGGATCTCGAGGGAAAGGTCCATGTAGTACCCAACGGTGAGATATCGGTCCTGACCAACTTCACCAAGGAGTGGTCGCGGGCGCTTCTCGATATCGGCGTCGCCTACAAGGAGGATGTGGACCACGTTATCGACGTGCTGAGGGAGGTCGCCGAGGAAATGCGCGGGAATGGGGAGTTCGGTTCCATGATCCTCGAGCCGCTCGAGGTGCTCGGCCTCGACAGCTTCGGCGATTCGTCGGTGAATATCAAGGTGATGTTCAAGACGAAGCCCCTCAAGCAGTGGGCCGTTGCGCGCGAGTTCAGGCGGCGCGTCAAGAAGACGTTCGACGAGCGGGGCATCGAGATCCCATTTCCGCACGTGACCCTCTACCTCGGTGAGGCCGAGAGCACGGGGCACTTCAAGGTCGAGATGGTGTCATCCGGTGAGGCTTCGTAGCGGGCGGTGCGCTCGACCGGTGAGGCTTCGTAGCGGGCGGTGCGCTCGACCGGTGAGGCATCGTAGCGGGCGGTGCGTTAGACCGGTGAGGCTTCGTAGCGGGAAGGCCGTTTCCGCCGCGGTTCTGGTGAAAAGCCGTGTTCCGTTTCCGCCGCGGTTCTGGTGAAAAGCCGTGTTCCGTTTCCACCGCGGTTCTGGTGAA
>CBFCXB010000527.1:0-2188 GCA_965601905.1 uncultured bacterium
TATCGGATTGATCGCATCGGTCCTCGGCATCTTTTCGATCAACGCCCTCAAGAGGATCGGACCCCAGGCGGCGCTGCGGTACAGCACGTATGTGAGCGTCGCGCTGTTCATCGCCGGTGCCTATTTTGCCATAACCCGCATCGTGGGGAGCGTCAACCCGTTCTGGTCTGTTCTGGCGGGCATCTTCGCGGGCGTCCTGATCGGCCTGGAGAGTGAGTACTATACGTCGGGCAAGCCGGTTCAGGTGGTCGCCAGGGCCAGCGAGACCGGTCCCGCCACGACGATCATCACCGGCCTCGCCGTCGGTTTCGAGAGCACGATACTACCGATCCTCACGATCGTCATGGCGATATTCGTCGCGTATCGATTCAGCGGTCTCTACGGGATAGCGATGGCGGCCGTCGGCATGCTCTCGACCATCGGAGTCGTCATGTCGACCGATTCGTACGGCCCGATCGCCGATAACGCCGGGGGGATCGCCGAGATGTCGAAAGCGGGCCCCGAGATCCGTAAGATCACGGACCGGCTCGATTCGATCGGCAACACGACGGCGGCTATCGGTAAGGGATTCGCGATCGGATCGGCCGCCCTCACGGCGCTGGCCCTGTTCAGCGCCTACCAGAAGACCGTGGGGCTTGAATCGATCAACCTCTCATCATCGACGACCGTGATCGGCCTCTTCGTAGGGGCGATGATGCCGTTCATGATCGCCTCGCTGACAATCCGCGGCGTGGGGCGGGCCGCAAACCGGATGGTTCTCGAGATCCGACGCCAGTTCCGCGAGATCACGGGGCTCATGGAGGGCACGGCCGAACCGGATACCGAACGGTGCATCGACATCGTGACGAAATCGGCCCTCAAGGAGATGCTGCTCCCCGGCGTTCTCGCCGTCATTGCGCCCATTATCGTCGGCGTCGTCCTCGGCGCCGAGGCGCTCGGCGGATTTCTCGCCGGCGCAACGGCGGTGGGCGTCCTGATGGGCATATTCATGTCGAATGCCGGCGGTACGTGGGACAACAGCAAGAAGTGGATCGAGGAGGGGAACCTCGGGGGCAAGGGAACGCCGGTCCACGCGGCGGCGGTTGTGGGGGATACGGTCGGCGACCCGCTGAAGGATACTTCCGGCCCCAGCATGAATATATTGATAAAGCTGATGTCGGTGGTTGCGCTGGTATTCGCGCCGTTGTTCATGGGCTGAACCGCCGGGCGCGTAACCAATCCCGTCGATAAAAACTACTTGAATCCTCGAACATTTCGTAATAATATTACAAAAATTGTCAGTTATTCGAGAGGGAGGTAACGGTAATGAATAAATCAGCGAAGATTCTCGTGCTCATGCTGCTGGCTCTTTTATTCGCGCTGGCGGCCTCAGGCGAGAAGGAAACGGTCGTATGCCCCGTGTGCGGGTACATCTTCGACAAATCGATGGCATCGAGCGCCGAGCACGAGGGGACGGTTTACTACTTTTGCGGTCCCGGCTGCAAGGCCTATTTTCTCCAGAATCCGGAAGTGGTCACCTCGGGAAAGACATACGATGTGGTTTGCGGGATGGAGATCAACAAGGCGAAAGCCATACGCGCCGAGCACAAGGACCGGGAGGTCCATTTCTGCTCCGACCAGTGCAAGGAAAAGTACTTTTCCGATCCCGGGCACTACGAAATCGACTACGATGTCGTATCGCACGAAGTGCGGCCGTTGCGCGAGATGAAACATGAAATGGAATACGAGGGATGGACCTATCACTTCGAAAGTGCCGAGAACAAGGGAAAATTCGCCGCGAATCCCGACGCGTACCTCTTCGCCGAGTGCCCGATATCCGGCAAAGTACAGCTTCGCAAGGATTGGCCGTTCAAGATGGAGTTCGAGGGAACCACATACTACTTCCGCAGTGAGGGCTGCATGAAGCAGTTTGGGGAGGATCCCGAGAGTGTGTTGAAGTACCGCAAGGAGGGAACGTACGCCGGCTGCCGGCACGGTGATAACGAAGGGTGTAAGAGTGGTGCCGCGGTCAAGGGATGCCCGCATGCAAAGAAGCTCAAGGAATGCCCCCGGGCTAAGGAGCAGAAAGAGAGCAGTACAAAAGAGAAGAAACCGAGCTGCTGCGGTGAAATGAGCACCGATCGTTGCTACTAGCCTTAATCCGTCATTCTTTTGGGTGTAAATGTTTGGCCGGGTGCATAGGGATGGC
>CBFCXB010000528.1:0-2181 GCA_965601905.1 uncultured bacterium
CCTGCCGGCGGCACTGTAGAGCCGTTCCAGCAGCACGGGGGAAAGCATGGCATTTTTCGATTCACTACTCATCGTGTTTCCGGGTGATGACGTGCGCCCGCGGCTCGTGGAACCCGTATCGCCGCCGCGCATTCCCGTTCCACCGGTTCTGGCGCGCACCCAGTCGATCGCTCCCTCGGTCTTGGTCCAGGCCATGATGGCATCCATCGCGTACGCGACGGCCTCGTTCTCGTCGCCGAATCCGATATATTGCGGCGGGTGTTTCGGCATTCTCTTCTTTCCCACGAGAAAGAGTGGCACGTGCCGGTTGCACTCAACGGCCTCGTCGAGGTATGTGTCGGCCTCCCCGCCGGCGCCGCCTTTCCTGAAGGCAAGAAGCGCCCGGCTGTATGCCCAGCAGCCGGAGGCATCGTCCTCGTACCGGCCGAGGAGCTCGCGGGCTCCCGTGTCGTCGCCCGCTTCGAGCAGGTAGTTGATGAGGATGTCCCGAACGCCCTGGTTATCATTCGGATTCAGCCGCAGCATGTCCCAGTAGTGTTCGATGGCCTTCCGCCGTTCGCCCTGTAACCAGAGAATTGCCGCCAGACCGGCCCGTGCGCGCATGTACGGCCGCGTCTCCAGGATGCCCCAGAAATGTCCCGCGTCCTCCTCGAAGGCTTCCGGCCCGAGAGCCCGTTCCCCCGCCCGCACTCCTCTCTCGTAGAGATCGCGGATTTCCTCGAAGGTTTCCGCCGCCTCTTCCGCCAGCAGCACGTACGCGTCGGCGCAGTCCTCGGATATCTCGAGAGCCTGCCGAGCCAGTGCCACCCTTTGATCTCCCTGTGAATCCCATGCTTCGTACATGATATCCTGAGCTCGTTCCAGCGGTGTGGAGGGTGGCAGGGAGGGGATGTCCCCCGATTCCGTCATTCCCTCGAGAAAAGCGTTCGCTTCCTCGATCGAGTCGAACTCCCGATCTTTGAGAATCCTCCCCAGTTGTGCCATTGACTTCTCGGCGGCCTTGGGATCCACGGGGGGCAGATCGCGAGACGCATTCCCGCCGGCTTTCCGGCGTTTCTTTCTCTTTTTTTGCTTTTTCTGTTTCCGGGACATGCCGTTCACCTCTTTTGCGCCTGATACACGCGCCCATTATACCGGATCCTGCGGCGGAATAAACCGAAATCTCCGAATTTATCTACATAGCAACATTTTTGCACTTCATAAGAGTCTCAATAATCGCGACGTTCTGTTCTGCGCCTTTTGCTTTCAACGATCTTACGCCCTGTACCCCCGCCGCACGACTCCCTCGCAGATTTTTAATGTGTTCAGTTCGCCTGGAGCCAGTGTTCCCCCGGCGGGAGCGGCGGTATGGACAATGACTATAATTGAAACGATGACGATAAAATGTCCAAGCGTTTTCCGCAGGCCCGTCATGGCAATCCTCCTCGTGTCGATGGGTGGCGATAGCTATTACGCAAGAGCGACGGGAAGGTTGCTCGAGTCCGTATCTTATTCACAGTGTTGGAGTTCCGGGATGCCCCGAGAGGGTTCCCCACCGGCGGGTCGTTTTTCCTGTGTGACTAACCGTTCTGGGGGACTCTAATAGAGTAGAAGGGAGGGGAACTATGAAAGTATATCTTGCCTGTTTTGTGGCGTGCTGCGTCATGCTCGCCATTCCGCCTCGTGCATCAGCGGAAACGATACCCCGCGCTGTTATCGGAAGCGGGGGCGGGAAGAGTGTGAATGTCGATTACCAGCTGGTGCACACCGCCGGTCAGCCGGTTATCAACATCGTCTCGGGTGCGGATTACATCCATGAGCAGGGTTTCTGGTACCTGCCGTGGTTCTTCATAACGGATGTGGATGAGGAAGGGCAAACGCCGAAGGCGTACTGCCTCGATCAGAACTTCCCGAATCCGTTCAATCCAACAACCACGATCACCTTCGCGCTCGTCAGGCCGTCGCACGTGCTGCTGCGAATCTACGACGTGATGGGGAAACTCATGATGACGGCGGTCGATCGTGAGATGGGGGCAGGCGAGCATACGGTGCAGCTCAGGGCGAGCAATCTTGCCAGCGGCGTCTATTTTTACCGTCTCGCGGCGGGCCGTTTTGTGAAGACGAGAAAGATGGTCGTGCTGCGCTGAGCGCCCAGCGAACTGAGTGCCGAGCGAATTGAGCGCTCATCGAATTGAGTGCCCA
>CBFCXB010000529.1:0-2157 GCA_965601905.1 uncultured bacterium
GTACGGACACCGGTACGTCAACAATATCATCGCGACGACGGATCCATCGAAGGCGAAATCGACCTTCGTCGTGGAGCGTATCAGGGAGGTGCTGGGCAAGAAGTACATCTTCGATCCCGGGGACGAGGACGCCGTGCAGATATGGGACACGGCGGAGTTCTTCGACGAGTTCTTTGTCTTCTTCAATGCGTTCAATGTTTTTCTCGTCGTGATGGGGGCGATGACCCTCGGCGTCGGCGGGCTCGGCGTATCGAACATCATGCATGTCGTGGTGCGCGAGCGCACCCGCGAGATCGGGATCAAGCGGGCCGTCGGGGCGAAGCGGTGGGTGATCCTCTCGCAGTTCTTCGCCGAGACGTTCTTTATCGTGGCGATCGGCGCGGTCATTGGATTTCTTATCGCGTGGGGGATCACGGCGGGGCTCGCCTTCATACCGGATTCGGCCAAGGAGGCGCTGGGGACGCCGGTGATCGATCCCTTCGTCGCGCTCGTCTCGATCGGGGTCATCGGATTTGTCGGATTCGTGGCGGGGTTCTTCCCCGCGCGGCGGGCCTCGCGGCTCGATCCGATCGAATGTCTCAACTACTAGGGGCATGGTATGTGGAAGACGATGGTGCAGGAGTTCCTCTTCGATCTGAAGAACCAGAAGACGCGGGTGCTGCTCACGATCTGCTCGATCATCTGGGGAACGATGTCGGTCGTGCTTCTGCTCGCCTTCGGATTCGGCATCGAGAAAAGGCTCTCCGAGGGGCAGCTCAACTGGGCCGAGTCGATCATATATGTCTACAGGGGTGAGACGTCCAAGGTATTCCAGGGGCTGCCGCTGGGGCGCGAGATCGCATTCGTGCCGGAGGACATCTCATTTCTCGAGGAGAATATACCGCTCATAGAGATGATCACCCCGACCTACGGGAAGGACATGCGGGTCAGGCACGGAGAGACGCGGACCACGACGTACGGCGAGGGGGTCGGTGTGGATTTCGGGGATATGCGGCACATGTTCCCCCAGGAGGGCGGCCGGTTCCTCAATGATGTCGACATCCGCGAGCAGCGGCGCGTGGTTTTTATCGGCGACGAGATCGCCGTGACCCTCTTCGGCGATGAGGATCCGATCGGGCAGACGATCGAGGTGGATGATCTCCCGTATACCGTGGTCGGCGTGATGCAGCCGAAGCTCCAGACATCGATGAGCAACGGCCCCGACGCCGAGCGCGTCGTGATGCCGCATACGACCTTCTCGACGGTCTACAACCGGAGAAACCTCTACGAAATGCTGATCCGTTCATCCGATCGCATGCGCTCCAAGGAGCTGGTGCAGGACATCCGGCACCTCTTCGGCAGGAAGTACCGGTTCGATCCGGAGGACGAGTACGCCGTCGGGGTGTGGGACTTCGTCGAGATGGAGGAGATCGCGAAGAAGATATTCCTCGGGTTCAATATCTTCCTCGGGTTGATAGGCGGGCTGACACTCATCATCGCGGGTGTCGGCGTTGCGAATATCATGTACGTCGTCGTGCGCGAGCGGACGCACGAGCTCGGCATCAAGCGGGCCGTCGGGGCGCGGCGGCGGCACATCCTGATGCAGTACATCGCCGAGTCGTTTTTTCTCACCGGCGGGGGAGGGGCCATCGGCATCGCCCTCTCGCTCGGCGTGATCGCCCTCGTCGGGATGATCCCGATGGACGAGGGGGTATTGAAATACATGGGGCACCCGATATGGTCCTGGTCGATCGCCATCGTCACGGTCGCGATCCTCTCAGTGATCTCGCTTCTGGCCGGGATATTCCCCGCCCGCGAGGCGGCCGAGGTCGACCCGATCATGGCGCTTCATTACGAGTGATTTTCGGCGGTGCTTGCCGAATTTTAGCGGAGGATGCGATCGGAAATAGTTAGGAAGACGGACACTTTATCATTATGTTTCGTTATGCGGGGGCGCCGGTTCGTCGTTTGTGAAAACAAACCCTGAACACTCAACCCACATGGCGCCCCTTGAACTATATTCTACCGCAGAACCCCTCGGATAACAATTCTTCTTTTGACTTATTTAATTTATGCGGGTACAATATATCCAAGCGCAATACATGGGGATAGATACGATCATGTAAATAGTAATAATCCATACGTTTTGGGAGTACATTTTCATGGATCGGCGTAATT
>CBFCXB010000530.1:0-2147 GCA_965601905.1 uncultured bacterium
ATCATGAAGACGATCAACCGACCGATGGAGCTTTTCGTGCGGTCGGAGATGGTGGAATAGCAGCGGTCGAAAAAACGGATGAATACTGTTTCGCGGCGAGCCCGGGAGATGGGCCGGGCTCTGTAATCCTATCCATTCTTCTTCAGTTACAACGATATTAATGTGACTGGCGGCTTTCATGACAGGATGCGGGGGCGTCTGCGTGAGGGTTGAAGGTCGCGAGTTGCTGACGCAAGGCGAGATTCTCCAGCGTCAAATTGTTTTGAGAACGGAACCATGATCCCAGGAAACCTAGGACCAACCAGACGATTTCGAGCAGGTTATGAGCTTTCATCTTACTATGATAGAATGTCTCGGACGCACTTGCAACATGTTGAAATCATTGCGGGATGAATATTGGCGAGGTATAGGTTTGATAGGATTCCGACGGGGCCGGGTTGTTGTGTCAAGCGACGTATTCTTTTACAACCTGGATCGGCGTATAGTTTTACGAGTTTGTGACAGTCGACAGGGATCGGCAGCGGCGGCATCTATTGCAAAACAACCATCTTCCGTTTCTGCACGGTCTTCCCCACCTTGAGCCGGTAGTAGTACACCCCCGAGGTGACCTCCCCCCCACGGTCGTTGGTCCCATCCCAGTATTCGATGAACGTACCGGGACCCATCTCTTCCCCCCCGATCAACCGCCGCACCACCTTCCCCGTTACATCGAATATCTCGAGCCACACCCGCTCCGCCGCAGGAAGATCGAACAATATCCTCGTCCCCGGATTAAACGGATTGGGATAGTTCTGATACAGGCGAAGCGCCGCGCCGGGAACGGAGACACCCTCCACGGCGAGAAGAACCTTCGAACCGTCCTCACGGACGGCCTCAAGACGGTACTCCACAACGCCGCCTTCGGATAGTCCAACGGCACCGTCCGTAAAACGGTATCGAAGCGTTCCCGTATCGGCCGACACCGTACCGACCAATGAAAACGGTTTATTTCGAAAAGAACGGCTGACGAGAAATTCCCGGCAGTCCTCCACTCCCGTCACACGCCACTCCAGAACCACACCCACCTTCTCGATAAAGCGGGCATCGAAGCTCTGAAGGAATGTCGCCGTCGGCCCGGCATTCAGGAGAATCCCGATCGTATCCATCGTCGGGCAGTAGCAGAGATCGTCCAGCCCGTCATCGTCGAAATCGCACGTCCATACATTCGATGCACGGAACGACGGAAGGACGAGTGTATCGCACTCGGAAAGGAATGTATCACCGGCGCTGAGGTGAAAATAGACCGGGAGAATCTGTTCATCGTACCATTTTATGGGGCGCCCGTTGACCACCCCTATATCATCCAGGCCGTCACCATTTACATCCACGGCAACCACGTACTCGGAATCACAGCCGTACTCATCGGACGGAAGCCATTCATACTGCTTCTTTGCCGTATCGAATCCCGTGTCGCATCCGTAGTAGATATGCACGCAACAGTTCATTAGGATCAATTGAACATACGCAATATCGTCATAGCCATCGCCATTGAAATCACCGACAGCAAGATTCAAGAATCCAAAATCATCCCATAATTGCTGCGAAAACGTAAATTGACAATTATCAGAACCACAATACAAATCCAGTTCGTTATAATTCATATACGCCGATCCGAGAAAATCCCTCCGGCCATCGCCGTTAAAGTCACCGAGTGGATAAACTTTGGAGTTATAAATGTGTGCGATGCTATCGACAAATGCAAAATACGAAAAATACGTAGAAGTATCATCCCAGCGTTTAATAACGTAATATGTATTTGGCTCGCCGGAGTGACACTGGTCGCTGAATCCTATGAAATCCTCACGACCGTCGACATTGCAATCGCACGCCCCTATGAGATAAGAGAGATGCACATCGGGAAATAATACGGGCTCTGTCTCCGTCGTCCAATCAACTGAACCGTCATTCAGGTGTATGTAATAATACCAGTCATCGACGGTGCTTATGACGTCATCAAAGCCATCGTGATCGGCATCGATCACCAGGTAGTCTACCCCTTTGCAGTTGGATGAACCGCACTCGATATTGATATCGATCCGGGGATCGAACGTCCCATCACCAACTCCATAGAGTATCGAAAAAAGCGTCGAATCATTTTCATTGATGAC
>CBFCXB010000531.1:0-2144 GCA_965601905.1 uncultured bacterium
GGAGAACCTCCGGCTCCTCTGCGCACAACATAACAGGCTCGCGGCGGAAGACGAGTACGGAGCGGCGCACATGAAAAAGTTCTACAGGCGGGAATAATGGTGGCTCAGCGGCAGCCCACAGCTGACCGCTGCAGCCGCAATTCGCCGGAGCGGCGGGAAGCGTCCGCGCCGGCGGATATATATCTTCGACCGTGAGGCGGCGCGGGGATTCAGGCGTCTAGAGATACCACCGGCGGGACCGGCAATAACTTTTTCTGCCGCGGGGGAATGTGAAATGGTATACTGTAAAACGGTTGCTGTGACACTACATGCGGGAGGGCACTGATCGATCAGTACAGCGGCTGCATTCATAGGAGGTAGTACGTATGCACCGGTTGTTGCGGTTGGTTGTTGCGACGTGCATCATCTTGTCTGTTGTGATAGCGGGTTGCTTGAAGAACGATCCATGCATTCCGTGTGATCCTGAACCGGTATCGCCGGACACGGCGTCGAATCCGATAGTGGTGATGGAAACAACGATGGGTGATGTTGCGATCGAGCTTTATCCGCAAGCATCGCCGATAACCGTTGGCAATTTTCTTCGGTACGTGCATGAGGAATATTACGACAGCTTGATATTTCACCGTGTCATACCGAACTTCGTTATTCAGGGTGGTCAGTACCAAGTTGATTTACAGAAGAAACCGGCCCACGATTCGATCCCCTGCGAGGCGGATAACGGCCTGTCGAATAAACGCGGCACGATAGCGATGGCCCGGACGAACGACATAAACAGCGCAGCGAGCCAGTTTTTTATAAATATAAAGGATAATCCCTTCCTCGATCACGACGAGAAGCAGTTCGGCTACGCCGTGTTCGGCAGAGTTGTCGCCGGAATGAGCGTCGTCGATTCTATCAGTAACGTTGAAACCACGAGCATGGGTGTTCTGGATAACGTGCCGGTAGAGCCCGTGATCATCGTGATCATATGGAATATGTATCTTCGGAAATGATCGCAGGCATTCGCGTGGCCCGATTTCAATCTGTCCGCGTGCCTCCACTTTTCGGCTCGAAAAACGATGCCGGGTCCTGCCGGTAGAATCTCTTGAGCTCCTCGAACAGCTCGGGATGCAGGCCTTTCAACTCGATGGGTTTCTCGAAAAAGAATTCGGTGATGACGGCGAAGAACTCGGCGGGATTCGTGGCGCCGTAACGGTCGAGGAGGGTGCGCTGCCGGTGCTCGATGCTGTCGATGAGGGTGCGATACTCACGGCCGAGAACGCGGGCCCACGTGGTATACATCGCCGGCTTGGGCAAACGGGGCGCACCGTCGGCGAGACCGTCCTCCATGTCGAGCTGGTGGGCGAACTCGTGGAAGACGACATTGTGTCCGTCATGAATATCCGCCGCGCCGTGCAGGGTATCGTTCCACGACAGCACGATCGCTCCGCGATTCCATGATTCGCCGAGACGGACCTCGAGATCTTCGGTCACCGTGCCCATACGACCATGGCCCGACGAGGGGGCGACATATGCGTCCGGATAGACGAGTATAGAGTACAATCCCGGGTAGAAGTCGGTATCGCGGTGCAGAAGCAGTATGCAGGCCTCGGCGGCAACGGTGACCCGGATCTCATCGGTCATCCGGAGACCGCCGCATCCCTCGAACCGTTTCTCGGCGAGAAATACCTGGATGAGGCCCTGGAGCTCCCGCCTGTCATCCGGCGGGAGAAACCGGTAGTACGGAACGTTCTGCTCGATGATGCGGCACCAGTGAGGCGGAAACGGGCGTTTCATAAGCCGCCGCCGCCGTTTCTTCTTGAAAAATCCGAACATCCTCACCCCATTCCTGTGTCCACACGATGCAGTCTACACCGGGGCCTCCCCGCTGCGGTATCGATATTTTCTTTGACATTCAATCACGCTTGTGGTAAAAATATACATAGAGTCTAACTCTCTCATGGGGCATACTCTCGATTCTTCGAGTGGGGGTATGCTCTTTTTATGTATTTCCCGGTCCGCGCTCTCGGTATGTATGCGTGTTATTCCCCCGCGTGGACCGTACTCGCCCTCCCCAGGTAACTTCTTGAGAAAAGTGGTCCCCACGGTATATACTGGAATGCGGCTCCGGCGGAGCGGGTCTATTTCGAACGTTTCCGCCGCGG
>CBFCXB010000532.1:0-2139 GCA_965601905.1 uncultured bacterium
ATCATCGACTGGAAGCACCGTATCATTCCCGACGCGATAAGCCTTCCCTTCCTGATGATCGGTCTCGCGTGGAGTTTCGTGAGCCCCGCGCTCACTCCCCAGAGCTCCGTGCTCGGGGCGGTCGCCGGGGGTGGGGGGCTGTATGCCGTCGGTGTCGTGTATCGGCTTCTACGACATTCGGAGGGAATGGGGGGAGGCGATGTGAAGTTGATGGCGATGGTCGGGGCATTTCTCGGAGTGCAGCTCATACTCCCCGTGATCCTAATCGCATCGTTTTTCGGGTCGCTGTATGGCATGGCGCTGATGAGGAACGGCGGGAACGCCAGGACATCCGTCGCATTCGGCTCCTTCCTCGCGCCAGCCGCGGCATTCTGCACCTTCTTCGGAACCTACCTACTTTCATGGTACTTGCAGCGTTTTTAAACGTTTGGCACTTTGCACAGAAACCTTGCAAATCCTCCGGCCGGCGGAGCGCTCGAGACGCCCGCGTATTTTATAATGCATTGTAAATAAATAAATTACTTACTTTCTGTCTTGGTACGCTTTGGCACGCTTGTTGCGTAGTTCCAGCGAAAGAAGAGTTGGTTTCAAGGATTCATTACGAAGTGAGTGCATAGTAATCGGATATTTACCATTGAGTATGAGAAAACAGGCAATCCTGTTTCGGGCTACAAAAAGGTTGGTGCACGAATGATCTCATTACCTTTCAAACGGAAAACCTCCACCATCGGTCTTGATATCGGTTCGAGCCTTATCAAGATTGTTGAGATCGACCATTCCGGTAGCAGTCCAAAGATTGTTCACTTCGGTTTTACAAAGCTCGTCCCCGAGGCGATCGTCGAGGGTGAGATCATGGACCGCGACCTCGTGATAGAGGGGATTCGGGAATGCGTGGAGCAGTCGGGGATTGTGGGTCAAGATGTCGTCTCCGCCGTTTCGGGGCGTGCCGTCATCGTCAAGAAAGTCGTGATGGACAGGATGCCCCCCGAAGATGCGCAGGAGGCGATCTTCTGGGAGGCCGAGCAGCATGTTCCCTTCGACATCGATGATGTCTGTCTCGATTTCCAGATTCTCCGCGATGACATCGGCGCCAACCAGATGGAGGTCCTGCTCGTTGCGGCGAAAAAGGATATGGTGAATCTCCATGCAAGCCTGATCAGAGACTCGGGCCTGAGCCCCGCAATCATCGATGTCGACTCGTTCGCGGTGCAGAATTGCTTCGAGATCAATCGCGCCGGACTCGAGGAGGAGGAACAGAAGGTGATCGGTCTGCTCAACGTGGGGAGCGATGTTACGAATATCAATATCATCCAAGCGAACAGCCCTCACTTCACCAGGGACATCAGCGTCGGCAGCAATAATTTCATCGCGGCTCTCCAGAAGGAGTTGGGTGTTGATTACGATGAAGGCCAGACTATCGTTAACGGGGAACTCGGCGATCAGAGTGAGAGCAAGGTCAGGTCCATCATCAAAAAGAGCGCCGAGGACCTGTCGCTGGGTATCGAGCGCAGTGTTTCCTTCCTGAAAGCCGCCGGAGATGCGGAACAGATCGACGAGATCGTTCTGAGCGGCGGTGGAGCGCGCATACCGTTTCTGAAGGAGATTCTCTCCGAGAAGCACGGTGCCGAGCTCTCGGTTCACAATCCGCTCGAAGGCGTGGAGTACGAGGAAGGTATATTCGGTGAGTACGAAGACGATATCGATAAGATAGCTCCGTTGTTGACTGTGGGAATTGGTCTCGCTTTGAGAAAGGCGGGGAAACGATGATTAGGATCAATCTCCTTCCACCGGAAGACAGGGTCAAGAAACGCGAATTTCGACTTCCGGAGATGTCCACCGTGTACATGGTGGCAAGTATCTCTGTGGTTATTGCGGCGGTTCTCGTTGTGGGATTCATGCAGAAGTATAAGGTCGGTAACCTGGAGAACAAGATCGAGGTCGCCAAGGAAGAGCAGAAAAAACTTGCTCCCCAGCTTGCAAAGATCAAGCAGATCACGAAGGAGCGTGAGGAGGTCAATCGCAGGCTCAATCTCATCACGTCGCTCGACATGTATCGCTATTTTAGAGTCAAGTTCCTCAACGAGGTGAGTTTCAAGCTGCCGAAGAACTGCTGGTTGACGGATATCAAGGAGCTTTCGC
>CBFCXB010000533.1:0-2137 GCA_965601905.1 uncultured bacterium
GGCCCAGGTCAGGTTTCTCGAGCTCGAGCGGGAGCTCTTGACACTCAAGGATTACCCCGCCGTGACCCTGGACGGCCGTACGATCGAACTCTCCGGCAATATCGAGAACGAAGAGGAGGTCGAGGACGTCATCAATCATGGCGCGCGCGGCATCGGTCTCTTTCGCACCGAGTACTTTTTCATCACCCGGGATACAATTCCCGGGGAGGAGGAGCAGTACCGTTTCTACAGCTCGATCGTGAAGCGCGTGGCGCCCGATCCCGTGATCATCAGAACACTCGATGTGGGAGGGGACAAGATCGCCCAGTGGGGTGTCAACAGCGCGGAAGCAAATCCGTTCATGGGATGGCGGGGCATACGCTTCACCTTGGCGCGAAAGGATATATTCAGAACGCAGCTCAGGGCCATATTCCGGGCGGCCGCGCACGGTCGGGTGCGCATCATGTTCCCGATGGTCTCCGTGATGGAAGAGGTGCTCGCGGCCAGGGCGATCTGCGAGGAGGTCACCGAGGATCTCAAGCAGGAGCGCTACCAGATCGGGGAGGATGTCGAGATCGGGATCATGATAGAGACCCCCTCGGCCGTGGCGCTTGCCGACCGGTTGGCCCACGAAGTGGATTTTTTCAGTATCGGCACCAATGATCTCATCCAGTATACGCTTGCCGTCGACAGAGGAAACAGTAGAATTTCGTACCTCTACGATTCGCTCCATCCGAGCATTCTCAGGTTCATCAACGACACGGTGCGCGCGGCACACAAGAGCAATATATGGGTCGGTATATGCGGTGAAATGCCCGCCCGGGTGCGGGCGGCGCTTGTCGTGATCGGTCTCGGCATCGATGAGCTCAGCGCAAGCCCTGTCAATATCCCCGAGATAAAAAAGATCATTCGCTCGATAACCTACGATGAAACCAAATCATTGGTAAGAAAGGCATTACAGAAGTCGACATCGGCGCAGGTCCGCGAGCTCCTCGATCGGTTCATACGTGAGAAGCGTCCCGAACTCCAGGAATTCGTCAGGGAAGTGCCCTCCTAAGCTGTCCGGACGGCCGATGCGCCGGATCGGCGCGTCAGCGTACACAGGAACGCCATGGGAACGGAAAACTCCGCACGGTACTATCACATCGATCAGAGTCACATGATCGATCACGTCATCGGCATTCCCGACCAGATCGAGACCGCGTGGCGTATGGCGGGCGATCTTGCCTTCTCTCGCGCCGCCTCCGGCGCTCCCATCGTCGTATGCGGCATGGGTGGATCGGCCATCGGGGCTGTGCTCATCAGGGACCTGATCGCTCGGGATTCCACGCTGCCACTTCACGTGGCGCGGGGATACATGCTCCCCACATTCGCCGATCGTGATACGGCCGTTGTGTGCGTCAGCTACAGCGGCAATACGGAGGAGACGCTCGAATCGTTCCACAATGCCCAGCTCATGGATTGTCCCCTCGCCGTGATCACCTCCGGCGGCCGGCTCGCGCAGGAGGCCGCCCGTGCTCACGTACCGACGATCACAGTTCCGGAGGGTATGCCGCCGCGGGCGGCCATCGGGTACCTCTTCACCCCGCTTCTTCGCCTCGCTTCGAATCTGGAGATATACCCTGTCACCGACGAAGAGATCGGCAGCGCGGTGCGCAAGACGAGGAGGCTGGCGCGCAGGTACTCGCTCGATGCGGACCCGACGGAGAACACCGCGCTGCAACTCGCGAAGAAGCTGTATGGTAAGATTCCATTGATCTACAGCGGCGGGGGATTGCTCGGCGGGCTGGCGTACCGTTGGAAGTGCCAGTTCAACGAAAACAGTAAGAGCATGGCCTTTTCCAACGATTTCCCGGAACTGGGACATAACGAGGTCACGGGATGGGAATGTCCGGAGAAGATGCGCGAAGACCTCTTTGTCATCATGCTCAGGGACATCGAGGACCATCCCCGTGTGCAGAAGCGTATGGATATTACCTATTCGATGCTCGAACCGCTCACGGGCGGCGCCGTGATGATCGACAGCGTCGGGCCTCAGGGTCGCGAGGGAAGGCTTCAGCGCCTCCTCTCGATACTCGTACTGGGTGATCTGGCCAGTGTCTATCTCGCGGCCGAGTACGGGAAGGATCCCACGCCGATCCAGCATATCGAAGCAATC
>CBFCXB010000534.1:0-2123 GCA_965601905.1 uncultured bacterium
GTGAGCCTCGGCGGCGTCGAGTCCCTCATCCAGCACCCCGCCTCGATGACCCATGCATCGATGGGGAAGGAGGCGCGCGCCCAGGCAAGGATCACCGATGGCCTCGTACGGATTTCCGTCGGCGTGGAGCACGTCGACGAGCTGATCGCCGATCTCGAGCAGGGCCTCGCGAAGGTGTGATTGCGCCGATTGTGTGTAGGCCTTGCGCAGGTGTGATGCGGCGGGGATTCCGGCTTTGAGGGCGCGGGACGCTGCGGGACGCTGCGGGCCGCTGCGGTGCCGTTGCGGACGTTGCGGACCGGCATTTTCCTTATAAAACGGTGACGGAGAAGAACGATGATATACACCCCGCCCGGGACGACAGCGGAACAGGTAGAAGAGAACCGAAAACATTACAACGAGCGCGTCGCCGTCTATCGCAGCCTCGGCCACGACCGGGAGGCTGCGATACGGTTCGTGATCGGTATGGCCGAGCCACTCACCCCGCCCGTGCTTGATGTGGGGACGGGCAAGGGATTCGCTGCGGTCGAGATCGCGCGGCGGGGGGCACCACTGACGAGCGTGGACCTGTCGGCGGAGGAACTCCGATTCGCGCACCTCAATGCCATGGCGGCAGGCGTCGATTCGCGAATCGAGTTCCATGTCACCGACGCCGAGCGGCTCCCGTTCGAGGACGGGCATTTCAACCTCGTCACGATGGTGAATGTGCTCCATCACCTCGAGGGCTACAGGGGCATCCTGGCGGAGATCTCACGCGTGCTCGCGCCGGACGGCCGCTTCGTCCTGGCCGACTTCACCGTGGAGGGGTTTGCGATACTGGATCGCGTCCACGAGCTGGAGGGACGTGTGCACGATCGCCCGGGCCGGTTCAACATCGAGGAGGTCGCGCGCGCCCTGCCCGAATTCGGCATGGGATGCCGCGAGCGTGACACCCGCTTCCAGCAGTGCGTGATGGTCGCGCGGAAAACGTAGGCGGCGGGTTTAGGTGTGAAGGTGGTTACCGATGAATTCCTCAGAGAATTTTTAAATTTTTTATTAGTCATATCAGTAATCTCTAAAGCCAACGCGCATAGCATACGACCGAAGAAACCATGCATAGTCGACTCTCTCTTGTATCGGTTCATCGGCCCCGGGCTTACCGATTCCTAGACTCACAATATATACGGACTTCCAATCATCCTTGTATACAATGAGAGGCTCGTTCCCAATCAATCCATCGTTTGTTTTTGGATGATAAAATTCCTGTGACCATTTGCCTTCATCTGGATTTCCTTCTAAAAAGCATACTTGCCATCTTTCAATGTCCTTGTCATATCGCGATATTTTTATATAGAAATCCATTCCTTCTGAGCCGCAAAGATACTGAACTGGAGTATTCAAAGTGAACTGTTGACGGGCAGCTATGCTCGTTTCCATTTTCTCCAGGGGTTGTATTTTACCAACTTTTGTAACCAGTTCGAGCTTTCCGAGTGCTTCGGTTTCTTTTCCTGGCTTTGGATAGATTTGCCATGTGGGGCTAGTGCCACCTAAAAGTGCTGCACATAACTCTTTGTTTCGACCGAGAAAATAATGCCTTCCTAACGATGGGAACTTATCGATAATCGTCCGCAGCTTCTTCTCTTGATCTTCCGGCAGATCTTGGAACTCAGGCGTTATTTTTACCGATACAAAATCATCGGCTTCTTCCAAGTTGATTAGTTTTAAAGGTAATGTGGCGCTACGTGCCAATTCAAGCAACGCATTGTCCGCCTTCATCTTGTCGGATGTAATTACTTTATATCCAATGAACGAAGCTGTAGCAACAACAATCAATACACAGGCAGAAAGAAATAGTGCCCTAAAGAATCTGGCGCCATGGGTTTCTTTGAGCATTTCTTCGAACACCTTCGCATGTTCCGGACTCCATTCATCTGAATGTTGAAGAAATCTTTTCATGGCACCGATGTATATGTCTATCCTTCTATCTTTTTTTTCAGCTTCTCGCGAAGCCGTTTCAAGAACTTTAAATAAATGTTTTTCGTCCATGGACAGACACCTCCGACATTACATGATATTGCAGGACGATCATCTGCTAAATATTATGATAATATAATTACGTATTATAATCGTTTCCTACAACGTTC
>CBFCXB010000535.1:0-2122 GCA_965601905.1 uncultured bacterium
GGATTTCTTCTCGGCGCCTTTGCGGGCGGTGCGATCGCCGCGGGGGCGGTACCGGCGGGATTCACCTTCGTATTTGTGCTGGGAAGGGAGCTGGTCAAGGATTGCGAGGATGAGCCCGGCGATCGAGTGCGCGGTGCGCGGACGGTGCCTGTCGTATCGGGAAGACGCACGGCGCTGAATGCGGCGGTCGTGATCTTCGCCGCACTCGCGATCGGGTTTCCCCTTCCCGGCTTTCTCGGTTTCTACCGCCAGAGTTACACACTGATCATGTTCGCGTCGGTTGTTCCGCTGATCGTCGCCTCGGCGGTTCTCACCGCTCAGGGGAGGGCCCTCACTCTGGTCAGCCTGCTGCTCAAGGCCGGGATGTTCTTCGGTGTTGCGGCGTTCTACTTCGGCGCTTCATAATGGAAGGAGCGGCTGTTCAATGCAGATCGGCATTCTTTTCATACTGATCCTCGCGGTGATTCAGGGCCTGACCGAGTTCCTACCGGTGAGCTCATCGGGTCATCTCGTACTCGCCGAGGCGTTATTCGGCGTCAGGGAGGGAGGTGCCGGCGTGATATTCGAGGTCGCGGTACATTTCGGAACGCTCGGCGCCATCCTGCTGGTATACCGCCGGCGAGTGCGCTCGATATGCGCCGCTCTCACGGGCTGGATCACCACCGGCTTCCGGGCATCGGACGAGCGGCGGGGTGATATCGTCTACGCCGGTTTCATAATCGTCGCGAGCATCCCGGCCGCCGCGGCGGGAATATTTTTTCATGATGTGATCGCCGGTACGTTCGATTCGCCGGCGATCACCGCGATCCTGCTTGTCGTCACCGGGTGTTTTCTCCTGCTGTCGCGCCTCGGAAGGACGGGCGGTGCGCTCACGTGGCATACCGCGTTGCTCGTCGGGCTGGCACAGGCGGTCGCAATCCTTCCCGGGTGTTCCCGGAGCGGATGGACTATCACGACGGCGTTGCTTCTCGGCATCGGTTTCGAGAAGGGTGCGGAGTTTTCGTTCCTGCTCTCGGTACCTGCGATTATCGGCGCACTCTGTCTCGAGATAGTCAGGAGTCCCGGATCGCTGGGCACCGGATCTGTTCCGGGCCTCATCGTTGCGGTGGTGGTGGCCTTTCTGTCGGGTTGGATCGCCTTGCGGCTGCTGCTCGGCGTGCTGGCAAGGGGGCGCCTCCACCGGTTTGCCTACTATCTTATTCCAGCAGGTTCGATCGCGTTACTGTATTTCACGCTGGCGCGATAATCGGCCCTCCGGCGATTGACCGTGCTCCGCTGCTGTGTTAGTTTTACTGTTTCCGGTGTGTACCATTCTGTTCTGTAGAGGAGCTTTGATGCTGGAAAAAGTATACGATCCGAGAGGGATCGACACACAATGGCAACGGAGGTGGGAAGAGCGAGGCGCCTTCACCGCCTCGTCCGATTCCGAAGATCCACCGTATTCGATCATCCTGCCGCCGCCGAATGTCACGGGACAGCTCACGGTCGGCCACGCACTCGGCACAACCGTGCAGGATCTTCTGTGCCGTTGGAAGAGACTCAAGGGGTACAACGTGCTGTGGCTTCCCGGGACCGATCACGCGGGGATCGCGACGCAGGCGGTCGTCGAGAAATCCCTTCTCGAGCGGGGTATCAGCAAGGAGGAAATGGGGAGGGAGCGGTTCATCGAGGAGTGCTGGCGGTGGAAGGAGGAGTACCACGGGCGGATCGTCAGGCAGCTCGGCCGGCTGGGCGCATCATTGGACCAGGCACGGGAGGTGTTCACCCTAGATCCGGGCGTCTCGCGGGCGGTAAGGCGCGTATTTGTGCAACTATACGAAAAAGGTTTGATATACCGCGGACGGTACATCGTGAACTGGTGTCCCACCTGCCGGACCGCGATCAGTGACGAGGAGGTGGTATTCCGCGATCATCTGGGCAAGCTCTACAATATCGCCTACCCGTTCGCCGATGGGAGTGGTGAGGTCGTTGTCTCGACGACGAGGCCGGAGACGATGCTTGGGGATGTGGCGGTGGCGATAAGCCCGAGCAATTCGGAAGCGGCCAGCCTCGAGGGGCGGATGCTCAACCTGCCGCTCACGGGAAGGACCATCCCGATCATCCTCGATGATGTCGTCGATCC
>CBFCXB010000536.1:0-2122 GCA_965601905.1 uncultured bacterium
GTTGTGATCCTCGTGCCCGAGTCGGGTGATGGGATACAGGCGATGAAGGCGGGGCTCATGGAAATCGGCGATATATTCGTGATGAACAAGTCGGATCATCCTGATGCCGAACTTGCCGCGCAGGAGATCGAAGCGACCCTGAAACTCAAGGATGCTCCCGAGGGCGCGTGGAGCCCCCCCGTCGTGCTTACCTCGGCGCTGGAACGAACCGGCATCGAGTTGCTCATCGAACATATCGGGGAGCACCGCCGCCACCTCGAAAGTAACGGCCTGATCGAGGCGCGGCGCAGAAGCATACTGCACTCGCGGGTGCGCAATGCACTGATGGACAGGATGGAGCGAAGGCTTCGCGGCAGTATCGTGGTGCGCGCCGTTCTCGAAGAGAAGATGGACGATGTATACGCGGGGCGCATGTCGCCGTACCGGCTCGTGCGCGAGCTGGAGAAACTGATTTCCATCGCGTGAGCATATACGGAGCGAGGTGGATATACCATCATGGAAGAGTTGAACGACAAGATGAAGAAGGCGCGTGAGCAGTTCCGTTCACGGTACGGTTCGTGTGAGCAGCGGAGTGCTGAATTCACGACGGTTTCGTCCGAACCCGTGGAGCCGCTCTATGTGCCGGATGATATAGCGGATCTCGATTACCTCCGTGATCTCGGATTCCCCGGGGCGTATCCCTATACACGAGGCGTGTACCCGACGATGTACCGCGGGCGGCTCTGGACGATGCGGCAGTTCTCGGGTTTCGGAACACCCAGCGATACGAACAAGCGGTACCATTATCTCCTCGATCACGGCCAGACCGGATTGAGCGTGGCATTCGACATGCCCACCATCATGGGATACGATTCCGATCACCAACGTTCCGAGGGCGAGGTCGGACGCTGCGGTGTCGCGATCGATTCTCTCCGCGACATGGAAATCCTCTTCGACGGCATCGATCTCGCGAAGATCACGACGTCGATGACGATCAACGCGCCTGCCGCTATACTGCTTGCCTTCTACCTCTGCGCAGGCGAGAAGAAGGGGTCCCGGTTCGATCAGATGGGCGGCACCATCCAGAATGACATCCTCAAGGAGTATATCGCTCAGAAGTCCTGGATATTCCCGCCGGAGCCATCGATTCGCATTATTACCGATATCCTCGCTTTCTGTTCCCGGCATGTGCCCCGTTGGAACACGATAAGCATCAGCGGCTATCACATCAGGGAGGCGGGATCTACCGCCGTGCAGGAGCTCGCCTTCACCCTGGCGGACGGTTTCGCTTACGTTGAGGCGGGGATCGCGGCGGGTCTCGATGTGGACGCATTCGCCCCGCGCCTTTCCTTTTTCTTCAACGCGCACCTCGATTTCTTCGAGGAGATCGCTAAGTACCGCGCCGCGCGGCGGATCTGGGCCCGCAGGATGCGGGAGAAATACGACGCAAAGGATGAACGTTCATGGCTTCTGCGATTCCACACGCAAACGGCGGGATGCACGCTGACCGCACAGCAGCCCGAGAACAATATCGTCAGGACCGCGTTCCAGGCGCTCTCGGCCGTTCTCGGCGGAACCCAGTCGTTGCATACAAACTCTATGGACGAGACCCTGTCGCTCCCGACTGAGAAGGCGGTGCGCATCGCGCTCCGCACACAGCAGCTAATCGCCCATGAGACCGGATTGCCGAACACGATAGATCCGCTTGCGGGGAGTTACTTCGTCGAGGCGAGAACGCGGGAGATGGAGGAGAAGGCCGAGGAGTACTTCGATAAGATCGAGCATCTCGGCGGTGTCGTGAAAGCGATCGAGAAGGGGTTTTTCCAGAAAGAGATCGGGCGCGCCGCCTACGAGTACCAGAAGGCGGTCGAATCCGGACGGAAGATGATCGTCGGCGTGAACAGCTTCCGGATGGGGGAGGAGGAGATCGAAATCCCCCTTCTCAAGATAGACGAGAAGGTGGAGCGCGCGCAGCGTGACGCGGTTCAGAAGGTCCGCCGTGAGCGCGACAACGACAAGGTTGCGCGCGAGCTCTCGCGGCTCGGGGAAGCCGCCCGACGCACCGATAATTTGATTCCCGTTATTATCGATTGCGCTCGCTGCTATGCGACCGAGGGAGAGATCATAGATACCCTAAAGAATG
>CBFCXB010000537.1:0-2110 GCA_965601905.1 uncultured bacterium
GCCTCTTTTCTAGGCGGGATCCGCAACCGCGCTCGCCCAACCGAGGGCGACCCGCGTCGTCAGGCGCCCCATAGCCGCCACGGTGTCGTCCCGGGTCTCGGCGTCGACCTGGCCAGGGCGCTCTGTCAGCGCGTGCTCGACCGCGCGCTCGAGCGCCTCGAGATGGGACAGAAGAATGGAATCGGGGAGTGGTTTCGAGTAACGCGGCGACGAGCCGCTAGGCGATCCTCTCCGTTCCCACGCGAGCAGCACGCTGTCGAGTTTGGACTGCTGCGGCGCGAATGATGACGATGCTTGCTGAATGTCTGTGATCCGTTTCCGCACCGCCACGGCACGTTTTTTGAGCTTCTTGATGAACCGTTTGCCTTCGCGTTCCATCCAGCTTGTATCGACCGTGAGGCATTCATCGTACAGGAATATCTTCGCAAGATTTTCCGAACCGATCAGGACGCTTCCATGCGCGCGCTGCAAGAGATCGGCGTCGAGGAACCGGGAAAAGGCGTCGAGGGAGCTGCGGACGCTGTCGAGCGAGGGCGCGCTCTCTCCGTACCGCTCGGTGAGCAGGCCTTCCAGCCGAGCGAGGGCGGTGCGCAGCGCGGTGGCCCGATCTTGTGCGAGCGCCGCGTACGGCTTGGCTGGATTTTCGAGAAGCCGTGTTGCGTTCGAGAAGAGATGAGGGATTTGCGAGATGCGGGCCTCATACGATGCCCGCTCGCCCGCGTACGGCGGCTCTACCCGTGAAGGTATACCGAACAGCGCTTCCTCCGCGATCCAGCAGTAGAGGAGGGGATTGTGCCGGTGCAGAGCGATCTCCTCGAAGGCGAAACGTTCCCCCTTCAGCCAGTGAATGGTGTATGTCAGGTTCGCGACGGCCGCCTTGTCGAGGTGGCCCGGCTTGATGCGCGATACGGCATCGAGCAGCAGTTCGATTTCTCTGTTCGCCTTCTCGATTTCATCGGGAGAGAAGGTGAAAAGAACGGAGTCCGCGCTGTACAGTGCGAGTTGCGAGCTTCTGAGCGGGTGCAGGCTGATATAGAGGCGCAGCACATCGTTCACGATAGTCCGGTAGCGCTGCCTGCTCAGTGATGCCGCGTTGTCGGCACTGCGATCGCAGGCGGTGATCAAGCAGACGAGCGCGACTGTAGCCGCGATGATTGCCTTCCGACGCATCGTACAGCCTTTTCTCCCACGCGTTCTCACGCGGGTTGCCGTTCCAACCGGTTTTCAAACCCGTCTGAATCATACTTGTACGGGGACATCGTTTTCAATTAGAATAATTTTCGACAGCAGTCCGCCGCGTGTGCATTGGAAACGAGGATAGATGAAACGGGCGATTATAAGTTACCGGTCCGCCGTCACGGTTATTGCGATCCTGTTCGGCGCCAGTGTATTCGGGTGGATCCTGACCGAGCTCATACCACCCGATGTTCCGTACCAGCGGGAGATCTACCGGGAGAAGTGGGGTGACACCTGGTTGTGGCTCATCGAGCATCTGGGGCTTCACGATCCATTCCATACCTTCTGGTACCGGGCGGTCCTCGCGTTGTTCTTCGTCGTTCTCGTGGCCTGTCTTCTATCGCGATGGTGGGCCGTTGCACTCCGTACGTTCCGGAGCGAATCCGCGGCGGAGGCACACGAGCTCTCGAAGCGTGAGCACAGACTTCGGGTCTCATGGCACGAGCTGAAGGGGAAGGCCGGGGATCGTAAAGATATCCTCGACGAACTGGAGCGGCGGTACGGCCCGGAGCAACGGCTCGATCCCGAGCGGATGGGAAGGGTGTTCGACCGGATCTCGGCCTTTCTCCGCGGCAGGGGGTTTCGCGTTTCGAAGACGGAAACGCCGGGAACGGTTCGCTTTGTCGCGGTAGCCGGGCGGTGGCGCTATTTCGGGAATTTTCTATTTCATCTCGGTATCCTCGTGATCACAATCGGCGGGATGCTCGGAAGCTTCTGGGGCGAGACGGAGATTCTCTACGGAACAGACGGTGATATCCTGCCCCTCAGCGGAAGCCCATACGCGATCCTCGTCGAGGGATTCGATGTCGTCATGACCGATCAACTGGCGGTCAAGGAGTACATATCGGACGTTTCGGTGATCGACACATCGGGC
>CBFCXB010000538.1:0-2106 GCA_965601905.1 uncultured bacterium
GCCGCAGCTGAAGCAGCACAAACGCCCGGTCCACCTCGCCCACCAGCGGGCGGGAAGAACCCTTGAGCCTCCGTATCGACCGATCGCTGTTGATGCCGACCACGAGGCAATCACCGAGACGCTTCGCCGTGAGGAGAAGCTCGATGTGCCCCCTGTGCAGGAGATCGAAGCACCCGTTGGTGAAGACAATTCTCTCATCCCGGTGCGTGCGCCGGAAATCCCCAAGGTCACCTCTTTTGAGAATCCCGTTCTCCATACTGCCATTCGCTACGGGTGAAAAGCGGTAACGAGCTCGTCCGCCGTTACGGCGGCGGTTCCTATCTCGCGAATCACGACACCCGCCGCAGCGTTGGCCAGCTCGATGGCGTCCGTGATCGATGCGCCCGCGGCGACGGCTGCCGCGAGCACGCTGATCACCGTATCCCCCGCACCCGTCACATCGTACACCTCACTGGCCCGTGTGGGGACGTGGTGGGATGCGTGGCCATCCTCGAAAAGTGTCATCCCATCCTCCCCCCTCGTGATCAGGACGAACCGCGATTCGAGGTCCCGGAGAAGCGACCGTCCGACGCGCTCGAGGTCCTCCTCGCTCCCGATCCTCTCGTTGTAGAACCCGCCCGCCTCACTCTTGTTCGGTGTAACGGCGTACGCTCCCCGATAGAGGAAAAAGTGTCCCTCCTTCGGATCGACCAAGACGGGAATGCCCGCCGCGCCGCAGTGCCCGCGCAGCTTATCCATAAGGGGGACGGAGACAACGCCCTTGCCGTAATCGGATACCACGACCACATCGGCGCCGGAGACGGCCCGCTCCACTGCGGCGAGAAGCCGCCCCAGGACCCGGCCGCCGATCTGGCCGTTCGTCTCGAAATCCGCGCGCACGACCTGCTGGCTGTGCGCAACGATCCGTATCTTCTCGGTGGTGACCCGGCCGCCGTCGGTGACGAGAAAATCGGTTGGGATGCCGTTCCCCTCGATGATCTTCTTGATTTCCCTGGCCTGCTGATCCCTGCCGACGAGGCCGACAAGCCGCGCCTGCGATCCCAGCGCGATGAGGTTCCAGGCGACATTGGCCGCCCCGCCGGGTCGCACATCGGTGCGCTCGACCGCCACCACCGGTACGGGGGCTTCGGGGCTGATCCTCTCGACCTGGCCCCAGATGTACCGATCGAGCATGATGTCGCCGATTACAGCGACGATGGAATTTCGCATCGCCGCGCAGATCTTCTTCGCCGTACGCCTTCTCACCGGTGAACTCCCGTCAGTGCAGCGAGGCGGAGTGTATCGGTAACACACTTTCGCACCGTACAGCCCCACGTGCATGTGCGGAAATATACGGGCAAGCCGAATATTGTTCAAGGGGATTCATGAGGAGTGAAGGAAATCGCGTACGAGCGAGGCCGCCGCCCTACGGTTCTTCCGCCAGCAGAGTACCCTCCGTATCCCTGAACTGGCGCCAGATACGGCGGAAACGCCCGAGATAGACGGCGGCGAAGAGCTCCTCCTTTTCGGGAAACACCGCGAGGACGCGCTGGCGGAAGGCCCTGATCGCGATCTCGATGTCGATACGCGGCATATCGCTGAATAGTATCATTGAGACGATGCGGTCCGCCTCCCGGCCCAACGCCGCGGCCCGCTCCCGATCGTACGCCTCTTCGCGCATCCGGGCGGCGCCGAATATGTCTCGCTCGAGCGCCTCCCAATCGATCCCCTCCCCCCCCCGTCGCTCGCCGTCCGGTTTATCCCGATCGCCATTCAAAGTGTGACCGTCATCCATCGTCAGCACCTCGCCGCAGGGACACAGCACCGAGCGGCGATACTCGAAGAGGGTGACATCAAACTCCCTGCCGCATCTCGGACATCGAAGGGACATTTGCCGCTCCGCGCTCCTGCGGTTCACCGCTGCCGATCCTCACCTCACCGTGCACCGGCTCTCCAGCATGACCGATTTTCTGCACGCGCGCCGCGAGACGCATCCATCTGTTGACGGGACCGCCGCCAACCTGTTATATGATAGCACAATCGATATGTCATGCAAGCTGATGCGCGCGCCGAAATCGCGCGCGCCGAAATCATTGGAGGATACAGTATGAAGAAGGAACAGCAACC
>CBFCXB010000539.1:0-2093 GCA_965601905.1 uncultured bacterium
TCACGCCGGGGCCGGGGAACCTCCTCACCGAGCCGTGCGATACATTCTATTTCGACGGTGACTGGCGATGGGACAGCGGGTACTGCTACAAAGTGGCGGCGCTGGATATTCATGGAAACGAGAGCGAGTGTGCCCTCCTCTGCTCTGATGGAATCACGGGCGGCGAGACACCCGTGGTGCCACAGGCGAGCTTCCTCGCGCAGAACCATCCGAATCCGTTCAATCCGGCGACGACGATCCGCTTCGGCCTCGCCGAACCGGCGCACGTCACGCTCAGAATTTACGACGCCGCGGGACGGCTCGTATGCACGCTCGTCGATGGGCACCGCGCGGCGAACCGCTACGAGGTAACCTGGGACGGCCGCGACGGCACGGGGCGCGCGGCGGCATCCGGCGTCTATTTCTACAAATTGAACGCGGGCGCATTCGAGAAGACGAGAAAGATGGTGCTTCTGAGATAGTTGCCCCGTCATTCACAACTTCGGGCACAACTATCGGCCGGGAGTAAAAGAATGCCCCAGCGCAGGCCGCTGTTCCGGAAAATGCCTTACAATGATATATCATGTTGTATAGAATAGGTGCCGATATACGTGATCTCACCATCGCACGAGAAATCGTTGGGTGAATATCTATTGAGACAGAGGTGATTGCAATGCCTGATTTCCAGCCGTTTGTCATGGAACGAATGATGTCCGAATTCGAGCAGGCGGTCGAATACAACCTGTCCGAGAGCGGTGTCCATCCGATGCCGCTCAGCGAACTGCTGGCGGACGATCCGGAACATATGAGCCGCTTGCTCGATACCGAACTGAACTATCCTCATGTCAATGGCATCCCGGAGCTGCGGGAGAATATCGCTCTATTGTACGATGGGGCGACCGCCAGGAATGTTCTCGTGACGGTGGGAGCGATCGAGGCCAACTTCAACACCGTTCGAACGCTGCTCTCCGCGGGGGATGGGATCACCATCATGCTTCCGAACTACATGCAGATCTGGGGTGTCGCAAAGAACTTCGGCTTCAGTATCAAAACGTTTCACCTGCACGAGGAGAAGGGCTGGGGCCTTGACCTGGATGAGCTGAATAACGCCGTGACGGACGAGACGCGTCTCATCGCCGTATGCAATCCGAACAATCCCACCGGCTATATACTCACCGAATCGGAGATGGATGCCGTCATAGCCGCCGCGGACCGCGGCGGCGCGTGGATACTCAGCGATGAGGTCTACCGCGGCGCTGAACGCGTGACGGATGAACAAGCTCCCTCGTTCTACGGCCGGTACGACAAGGTAATCGCGGTGGGCGGATTGAGCAAGGCGTACGGCCTGCCCGGCCTCCGCATCGGGTGGGTCGTGGGCCCGGAAGACACCGTCGATGACATCTGGGCGAGGCACGAGTACACGACGCTCAGCGCCACGATGCTGTCGAACAGGCTCGCCGCCGTCGCCCTGTCCCCGGAGGTTCGTCCGCGTATCATCGAGCGTGCCCGCCGATACATTCGAACGGGATTCTCCGTCCTGCAGCAGTGGACGGAGCGCCACGGTGGGGCGTTCGACATGATACCGCCGCAGGCGGCCGCCATCGCGTTCGTGAAATACCATCTCGATATCAATTCCTCGCAATTGACCGAACGCCTGCGCCGGGACAAGAGCGTTCTGATCGTGCCCGGCGACCACTTCGGCATGGATCGATTCGTGCGGATCAGTTTCGGCCTCCCTCACGAGTACCTGACGACGGCTCTCGACCGTATCCACGAGTTGATCGCCGAACTGAGCACTTCCACTGAGCACCATGATGGATAGCATGAACCCAGCGGCGGAATATATACCGTCGACGCCGAACGAGGACGGATGGAACGAGGACGGATAGCATGAACCCACCAGCGGAATGTATCACATCGCCGCCGAACGAGGACGGATAGCATGAACGCAGCCGATGTTCCGCAAGAGGTGCTGCGCGCCGAGAGGACGATCCGGCCGCACGTCAGGGAGACGTTCCTGGAATATTCCCCGTACCTCAGCGAGCGCGGCGAAGCCGCGGTGTACTGCAAGCTGGAAAATCTTCAGCACACGGGCTCGTTCAAGGTGCGCGGCG
>CBFCXB010000540.1:0-2084 GCA_965601905.1 uncultured bacterium
TGCGTTCGGGAGCGTCGACAAGCTCAAGAACGAGGTCGCGGCGGAGTTCTGCGCGCTCCTCGCCTTCTCCGCCGTGAAGAACAACGACAAGGTCGGGCTCGTTGTTTTCACCGATCAGGTCGAGATGTTCATTCCGCCGAAGAAGGGAACGCAGCACGTGTTGCGGGTCATCAGGGAGCTGCTGAACTTCAAGCCGCGGCAGGCACAGACCGATATCGTCGGTGCGCTCGAGTACCTCGGCAGGGTGACGACGAAGCGCGCCGTCGTCTTTCTCGTTTCCGATTTCCAGGCGGAAGGATTCGAGAAGCCGATGCGTGTGCTGGCCAAGCGGCACGACCTCGTCGCCGTTACGGTGGTCGATCCCCGTGAGGTCCGTCTCCCCAACGTCGGACTGATCGAGCTGGAGGACGCCGAGACGGAGGAGCTGGTCCTCGTCGATACCTCGAGCGCCACGGTACGCAAGCGCTACGAGCGTCTCGGACGGGAGCGGGCCGATCATTTCAGGGAGCTATTCGCCTCGATGGGCGTCGATCAGATAGATGTCATGACGGGGAAGGATTACATTCCCAAGCTCGTGCGTTTTTTCAGAATGCGCGAGCGGCGGTATTGATCCGGTTCAGCCGCCCGGACCGCGATACGTGTCACTCTCGCGGTTGTCGAGACCGGGCCGTAACGATAGTTGACGGAGGTTCGCATGTCGGATGATCTGAATCTCAACCTGCACCGCGACCGATCCCATCCGAAGGGGCCGGGACGGGCGGTCGTCGTATTGCTTGTCCTCGTGCTGGCGGTCGGGATTGCCAACGTGGTGCTCGTGCTGCGTCCGGAGGAGCAGCGCAAGATCACGATCGGCGGTCTGTCCAGGGAGAGTCTCGAGGAGCTCGCGCTGAAATTCGAGAAGCAGAATCTCCCCGGCGCCGCCGCGCGTGCATGGATAGAGTATCTCGACGCGACGAAGCCGCCGGCCGGGGAGCGGGCGCGCATCTGGTACCGGGTGGGAAAGATTTACCAGAACGGCGGGGATTACGAGCGGGCGCTCGAGGCGTACTATCGCTCCGAGGGGATCGCCGAGTGTGATGAGCTGGCGACCGAGATCGGGAGGCGGACCGCCGAGTGTCTCGAGAATCTCGGCAAGTTTGCCGCGCTCCGGTTCGAGCTCGAGGAGCGGACGGCTTTTGCCCCCGAAGATTCGACGGCGTCCGGCGACGTGCTCGCCGAGATCGGGAGCTGGAAGATCACGCGCGCGGAGCTCGATATGATGGTGGAGGCGGAGATCGAGGCCCAGCTCTCACAGCTCGTCGGGAGCCTGGCGCCGGAGCAGCGCCGGGCGCAGAAGGAACGGCTCCTCGATCAGGTGCTGCGCCAGGGGGAGCGGGGGAGATGGCTCGAGCGGTTCATCGCGGAGGAACTCCTCTACCGGAGCGCGCGGGAGGAAGGTATCTACGAGAATCCCGAGGTGCGCTCGCTGCTCGACAACGTGGAGCGAAAGCTCCTCGCCCAGAAGATGATGGATCGCGAGTACGCCTCCCGTATAAACGTGACTCCCGAAGAGCTCAGAAGCTATTACGATTCACACCTCGATGATTTCAAGGAGAACGGTGAACAGAAGAGCTTCGACGAGGCGCGGGGCGATGTATACGCGGCGGTGCGGATGCAGAAGGAAACGGCGGTTCAGCGTGAGGTGCTCGAGTCGCTGATGGAGAAGTACGACGTTGTGATTCATCAATCGAAACTCTAACGGTTGCGGGGACGCGTAGTTCGCGCCGGGGCTCGAAGGATGGAATCGGATTCAACGATGTATGATCGTAGGAGCGAACGGAACAGGGGCACGTCTCGAAACCGGCACCGCCGGAGCGATGCGCGTGCCGTCCTGATTGTGCTGTTCGTTGCCTCCGTGCAGCTCCTCGTTGGCTCCTGCAGCGAGGAGGAGCCCGGTGTGGGGACGGCGGCCACGTACGAGATCGACAAGAACTACCGGCGCGGCCCGGTCAGTTTCCGCGTGGCGATCGATCGGAAAGAGATTACCATTGCGGACCGGGTAACGATGCTCCTCGAGGCGCGCGCCGAGGAGGACTACCAGGTTG
>CBFCXB010000541.1:0-2061 GCA_965601905.1 uncultured bacterium
AAGGCCCCGGGGAAGGACGAAACGACAAATCATGCATCTTGGAAACGTGAAGATACTAGCGCTGCTGTGGCTCGTACCGGCGATCATCGTTCTCTTCGCCTGGGCCGCGTACATGCGCGGGCGGGCGATCCGTCTCTTCGTCGACGCGGATATCCTCGGCCGGCTGGTGCTGTCCGTCAATTCGGCGGGGAGATGGTGGAAGGCGGCCCTCGTCGTTCTCGGATTCGTCTTCGTCGTTATCGCACTCGCGCGGCCGGCCTGGAATCCCAAACCGCGCACCGTGGAACGTCGCGGCCGGGATATCGTATTCGTCCTGGATGTCTCGAAGAGCATGCTGGCGGAGGATCTCGCCCCGAACAGGCTCGAGCGGGCGCGGCTCGCGATCACCGATATGATCGAACGGCTCCAGGGGGATCGTGTGGGGCTCGTTGTATTCGCCGGTTCAGCCGTGCTGAAGTGCCCCCTCACGATGGATTACGGTTTCTTCAAGCTCATGCTCGACGATGTGAGCGTGACGAGCGCTTCGCGCGGGGGCACGATGATCGGCGATGCGGTGCGCAAGGCCCTCGACGAGGCGTTCGATGATCAGGAGAAGAAGTACAAGGATATCATACTCATCACGGACGGTGAGGATCACGACTCGTTCCCCGTGGAGGCGGCGGAGGAGGCGGGCGAGCGCGGCATCAGGATCATCGCCGTCGGTCTCGGAAACGAGACTCAAGGAAAGCGCATACCCGTCACCGGCAAAAACGGCACGCGGACCTTCATGACGTACGAGGGGAGGTATGGAGCAAGCTCGATGCGGCGAACCTGCGAAAGATGGTCAACCAGACGCCGGGCGGCCGGTACCTCAACGTGGCGACCGGCACGATCGACCTCGGGGACGTGTACACGAAGCTGATCGCCGGTGAGGAGAAGCGCGAGATCGAATCGAAAACGGTGAAGCTCTACGAGGAGAAATTCCAGATATTCGTCTCGATCGCGATTTTCCTGTTGCTGGTCGAGATGATGGTGGGCGAGCGGAGGAGAGTGACCGGATGAACACGCGCTGCATGGCAGGGAGGTCGAAAGAGGGGAGAGGCCGGGATACGCAAACGGGGCATACCATTCTCTCCATGATGTTCTTTGCATGCGCCGTTCTCGCGCTCTGCGCGCCGTTCACGCCGGTGCTCGCCGATTCCCCCGCAAAGCTCATCGACAGAGGTAACAGGAGCTATACCGGCGAGGAGTACGACACGGCCATCGAATATTACGAGAAGGCATCGGTTGGGGCGCCGGAATCCCCCATCATCGCGTTCAACACGGGGAACGCTTACTACCGCAAGGAGGAGTACGCCACGGCGCGTGAGCGTTACCGGGACGCGGCGCTCAAGGCGAAAGACCTCTCCCTCGAGGCGAAGGCCTGGTACAATACGGGGAACTGTGCATTCCGCGAGGGGGAACGCCAGGTCGACGGCGATATGGAAAAGGCACTCGAGTTCTTCCAGGAAAGTGTCCAGCTCTACACAACGGCCCTCGAGAAAGATCCGGAACTGGGCGAGGCGAAGCACAATATCGAGGTGGCACGTCTCATCATCAAGGACCTCCTCGATAGGATCCAGAAGCAGCAGGAGCAGATGCAGCAACAGCAGCAAAGACTGGAAGCGGTCGTCGATTCTCTCCGGGCCCTCATCCGGCGCCAGGAGGAGGCCGCCGCGGCGAGTGCGGGGCTCGATCGGTCCAATGAAAAGGATTCGAAGAGCTGGGCAGCCGATCTGGGGAAGGTGCAGCAGCAACAGGAGGGTATCGCCGACGGCACCACCGCCGTGCAGGATTCGCTGCACGTATTCTTTCCCGATACGATTCCCGTCCCCGTCGAGAAGGCTCTCTCCCACCTCGATTCGTCTCTCGTCGACCAGAACGGCGCGCTGGAGAGGCTCGCCGAGCGTTCACCCGGGCGCGCGGTGGATGATCAGGAAGCTTCGCTCGATCAGCTCGAGAAGGCGCTCGACGCCCTGACGGAGGATCAGGATGGATCCGAGGGGCAACAGCCGCCGCAGGAGGGCACACAGCAGCAACAGC
>CBFCXB010000542.1:0-2059 GCA_965601905.1 uncultured bacterium
GGTGGCCGGGGCCGCTCTCTATCCGCCGGTGCCGAGGCCGAGCAAGATTATCTGTCTCGGTCTGAACTACGCGGGACACGCGCGCGAGCAGGGCAAGGAGCCGCCCCCCCATCCGATCCTCTTCTCCAAGGCGCCGAGCGCGCTGACCGGTCCCTTCGACGACATCGTCGTGCGCCCCGGCGTAGACAGCGTCGATGCGGAAGCGGAGCTCGCCGTCGTGATCGGACATGAGGGAACGATGATCCCCGCGGGCGAGGCGGAGGATTATATCGCCGGCTATACGGTGTTCAACGACGTGAGCGCGCGTCGGGTGCAGCGTGAGGATCGGCAGTGGTTCCGGGGCAAAAGTTACGACAGCTTCGCGCCGTGCGGCCCCTGGCTCGTCACTCCCGACGAGATCGGCGACGTTCGGGCCCTTGCCATTTCCCAGAAAATAAACGGACGGACCATGCAGCAGAGCAATACGACGGAGATGATCTTTCCCGTCGAGGAGATCGTATCGTTCATATCAAACGGACTGACCCTCATGCCGGGAGATATCATCGCGACGGGCACGCCGGCGGGCGTCGGCGTATTTCGGGATCCGCCGCTCTTTCTTCGGGACGGCGATATCGTCGAGATAGAGATCGAGCGGATCGGAATGCTCAGGAACCGGGTCAGGTTCATCACGTGACCGTCACCAAACGGGAGGAAGCCGCCGCGATGCCGACACGGCACGATTTCGTGGCCGGCGGAAGACAGTGAGTGGACACCTGCAGCGGATTCTCGTTCTCTCGATATGGGAGGATATCTGGTCTCTCGGCCGGGGAATAGGCGTTTCGGACGAGTTGCACTTCATAGATCACCTCAATGCCGCCGGGATCGAGCTCCACTTCCTGATACCGGAGCCGCGCACCGGCGGCGCCGTTCGCGACCGCTCAGGCCTCACGTACCATACATACCCGAATATATTCAGGCGGTACGCCCACCTGCCGACGGCGGTGAAACGGATTCTTTGGCCCGCCGCCTTCAATCGAGCCGCAACGGGTCGCCTGCGGGAACTGTCCCGCGGCATCGGGCCGGATCTTCTGCTGGGATTCTCGCACTACACGCTTCGCCCGCTCAGCGTGGCGGGCCCCGAGTGCCATATCCCCACGGCGGTCAAGCTGTTCGGTGTGATGCATCTCGGCCGGTTCGATCTGCCGCGGCTGCAGTACTGGCGGCGCAACTTCGAGCAGATCATCGCGCTCCGCAATCCCGTCGACCGCTACATCGTCCTCAACGACGGCACGATGGGAAATGTCGCCCTCGAGCGGCTCGGCATACTCCCTGAGAAAACAGTCTTCCTCCCGAACGGCATGGATAAGGAATGGGGCGAGGTGACGATCGATCGTGCGGCGGCCCGCCGGGAGCTCGGTCTCCCGCAGGATCACATTCTAGTCGTCACACTCTCCCGCCTCGTCGCCTCCAAACGGATCGATCTCTTTCTTCAGGCGGCTGCATTGATTTCTCGCGCCCGGTGTCGAGGGGTGAGCTTCGTGATCGCCGGCGACGGCCCGTACCGCGGGAAACTCGAGCGAGAGGCGGCCCGTCTCGGCATCGGGGAGCAGGTAGTCTTCACCGGGGCAATACCGCATGACGATATCGTTCGTTTTCTCAAGTGCAGCGATATCTTCGTCGGCACCAACGAGCTGACCAACATGTCGCTGCCGCCGTGCGAGGCCATCCTGTGCGGGGTGCCGGTCGTGGCGTTCGATGTTTCAGGAACATCGGAGGTTGTGCGTAACGGTGAGACGGGACTCCTCGTACCCTATGGAGATGTCCCGGATCTCGCCGCAAAGATCGGGCACATTATCGGGGACACTTCCCTTCGCCAACGCCTCGGCGCTCAGGCGGCGGTGTTCGGGCGGCGGCACTTCGTATCGTGGAAGGAGCGGATGGCGATGGAGCTCGCCGCGCTCCGCGACCTCGTTGAGACTGCTTCCGTTTCATAGAAAGATTCCGGAGAACCGTGAGACCGCGCGCCGGCAAGACCGCGCCGCGGCCGGCGGATGGTTCACGGAGAGATATTCCGGAGAGC
>CBFCXB010000543.1:0-2058 GCA_965601905.1 uncultured bacterium
AAGCTGTTCAATATCGTGCAGCCGGATGAGGCTTTTTTCGGGCAGAAGGATGCGCAGCAGGCAGTTATCATACAACGTATGGCGGCCGATCTGGATTTCCCGATCAGGATCACGATCGGTCCGACCATCCGGGAGAGTGATGGGCTGGCGATGAGCTCGCGGAACCGTTATCTCGATGAGCAGCAGCGGAAACGGGCACCGGCGCTCTTCGCTTCTATCAGCGAGGCGCGCTCTCTCATCGAGGCTGGGGAACGGCGCGCCGATGCTGTCACCGGGTCGATACAGCGTATTATGGAGAATGCGGGATTCTCGATCGAATATGCGGCCGTGGTCGACGGGCGCACCCTCGCGCCGCTCGAGCGCATCGAGGGAACGGTGCTGATCGCGGCGGCGGGGCGTCTCGGCACGACCCGTCTCATCGACAATATCGCTCTCGCCGTATCGCTCGATTCGGTACGTGAGGTCGTGCTGGAATTTGCCGAATGGAATAGGTATGCATTCGCACCATGAGCTGGCCGCGTTGATACTGGCAGCCGGTGAAGGGACGAGGATGAAGTCATCCAAGCCCAAGGTGCTGCATATGCTGTGCGGCAAGAGTATGATCCTCCATGTGGTGGATGCCGTTCGAAGCATCTCACCGCGGCGAATCATCATGGTTGTGGGGTACCAGGCCGAGGCGGTCAAGAAGGAACTCGACGGTGAGGGCCTCGAGTTCGTTATCCAGAGCGAGCGGCTCGGTACGGCTCATGCGGTTATGATGGCCGAACCCGTTCTCGACGGATTTGCCGGAACGCTCCTCGTACTGAACGGGGATACGCCGCTGATCGCATCGGCGACATTGCGGGGGCTCGTGGCCTTTCATCGTGAGAAGGCAGCAGCGGCGACCGTTCTCTCGGTCGAGCTCGATGATCCGACCGGGTACGGACGTATCATCAGGGACAGCGGCGGGGAATTGCTCCGGATCGTCGAACACAAGGACGCCGACGGCAAGGAGCGCGACGTGAACGAGATCAACAGCGGCATCTTCTGCTTCGAGTGCGATGATTTCTTCCCCGCGCTCAGAAAGGTCGGGCGCAGGAACGTACAGGGCGAGTACTACGTCACGGACGTCATGGAGATTTTACACCGGGACAGAAAGCCGACAGCGGTGTACCGGTGCAATGATACTGACCGGGTGATCGGCATAAACGATATCGATCAGCTGCGGGCGGCGGAGAGGATGATGCGGGACCATGGATAGGATCTATGCCCCCTGGCGCAGCACCTATTTCACCATGGAAAAGGGGGAGGGGTGCCTCTTCTGTACCATACAGGAGGAAACCGATGACGTGACGGTGGGTATCATGAAGCGGGGCAAACTCTGGTGCGGACTGCTGAATATGTTTCCGTACACGAACGGCCACGTGATGGTAGTCGCCGTGCGGCATATAGAGAGAATCGGCGAAGTGAGCGCCGAGGAGGGGATCGAACTGGTCGAGGTGCTCGCCCTCTCGGAGAGGGCCGTCGACGAGGTGTACCACCCGGACGGGCTGAACATCGGGGTCAACCGCGGGAGCTCGGCCGGCGCCGGCGTCGTGGGACACCTGCATTTTCATCTCTGCCCGCGCTGGTGCGGTGATACGAACTTCATGACGGCGCTGTCTGAAACGCGTGTAGTCTCGGAGAATCTCGCCAATAGTTATAGCAAGCTCGTGCCATATTTCCGCGAGTAGTACATCGTACCGGCGTGGGTAAGTGTACGGTACTGCCGCATCGAATGGGACGGATCCGCACGGGGAGACGGCTGGTGGCTCGAAAAAAACGTCGCACGAAGGGCTCACGGACCCTAGGAATCACCGCCGCTTCGATACTCGCGGTTATCGCATTTTCCCTCATCGTGCGTTGGAGCGGTGTTGAGGCGGATTACGGGCTCGATCGGGAATCGTTCCAGATAGAGGTGCTCAACGGGACAGGTGAAACGGGACTGGCTATGGAGACGGCGATGGAGCTGAGAACGATGGGTATTGACGTGCTCGTCGTCGGTGATGCGGAACGGTACGATTTCGCGGAGTCCATCTT
>CBFCXB010000544.1:0-2053 GCA_965601905.1 uncultured bacterium
CGGCCGTTCGGTTCTTCGAGGCGGTTGGACCGGACGGCATGCTCCGCAATACCGAGCCGCTCCCGCTGCATCGGCCTCGGGATTCTTATCTCCATTATATCACAGAGAGTTCTATCGAATCAATGACCGCGAGAGTCAGACCGGAGACAGAGGAATGAAGGGGGTGCAGGCCCCTCCGGCGGGTTGCCGCACCCCCAATTGAATGTATATCGCAGCGGTGCCCCGTCAGCGCAGCAGGACCATCTTGCGGTTGAGGACCCGCTTGCCCGCCATGAGCCGATAGAAATAGACGCCCGATGAGACGGAACCGCCCTGGTTGTCGATACCGTTCCAGTCGACCGTGTACTGTCCCTTCGATTGGAACGCATCGACAAGAGTTCTCACGTGCCTGCCCGATACGTCGTACACCTCGAGCCGTACGTATCCATCCTCCCCCGTGACGTACTTGATCGACGTCAAGGGATTGAACGGATTGGGAACATTCTGGTGGAGCGCGAGCCGGAGCGCCGGGATCGTCACGTCGTCGGTCTCGAACAGCACCATTCGATCCGTACCATCGATGTACTCGATCCGGTAGCGGTACGTTGTCCCGGGCTCGAGGGATCCGTCTTCATACACGAACTCCAGGCCACGAGCGAAGAACTCCTGTCCCGGCAGCTCGACGAAGTCCACGGACGGCGCCTCGGCCCTGAGCACGCGGAATGCGACCCCCTCGTCCATCGCGGAGAGTTCCCACGAGATCTCGATCGATTCGACCAAGCGTTTGACGTCGTAGCCGAGAAGCAGCGTCGCCGTCTTCTCCAACGCCACGAAGGTGATCTCGCTGCCCGGTGCACCGTGCAGTATCGTGTACCCGTTCACGTCCTTGATGCCCCCCGCATTGACCATGTAGGACTGGTTCCAGACCAAGTCCTCCCCGAGTGTGACAAACACCGACGAGCCGTTGCCAGTCAGGGTGGTGCCCGCCACCGGTAACGGGGAACCGGGATTTACCTGCCGGCGGATATAGTAGTTCGAGAGCAGGTGCGCCGATGCCGGTGAGAGCTGGCTGTCGAAGAACAGCTCTATGGCATTCTGCGTCCTCGCCTCCGCCCCGAGAAGGTTGGGCGCCTCGTACTCGCCGTTGAAGAGGAAGATATCCCCGATGACGGGATGCGTGGGAAAAGACGGCTCGTCGCAGCGGCATATCTGAAGTTCGCCGCAATTATCACCTGTGGGCTCGACGACGCTGATGGTGAAGGTGTCGGGATCGCCGTAGTTTATGACCGGTATCGTTCCGAGGTAGAAGTAATCGGCGGCTTCCCATTCCTCGCACAGATTGTATCCCCAGCCGCAGACCACGACGTCGGTGGACACATCCCCCAACGCATTGGTGAACGGCGGCCACTCCGGATTCATGATACGAACATCGGGCGATGAGATGAGAAACCTGAATTCGTATACGGCGAGCTGGTCGGGCCCGTTGCCCCGAACGTAGAAGAGATAGATGTCCTGAATCTCGTAGAGCTCTATCTCATCGTCGCGGTCCGTGCGGCACATGTCGGTGAAGAGCGCGATCATCCCCTCGTGCGACTCGGCGGACGCACCGATCAGCAGGATACACGCCACTACAAGGAGAATCCACTTCATGGCGTACCTTCCTTTCCGGGAACGGTGGATTTTATTAAGACCCTAGACAGAAAACGCATTGTCGATGTTGAACCTTGTGGACGAGATATCTATATATAAGATAGTCGAATATCAACCGGCGTCAACTTGTTTTTACACCACCGCGATCACGGAATCGATACACGATGCGGTTTCCACGCAATCGTCACTTTGATGGACGCTTGACCCGCACCGGGTCCGGCGGCTGCGGCAGCAGCTCGACCTTTTCCGTCTCGAGCAACTCGAGCGCGGCCTCTACGGCGGCCTCTAGCTGCGGATCGTGCCCCGCGTTTACCTGTGCCTCGCCAATATTCATCCTGCAATGATTTCAACGGCCCAGGATTTCTTGCTTCGATCGAGGATTCTGGGTTCTTTTGCGGAGAATCTGGTCCAAATGGATCAACAC
>CBFCXB010000545.1:0-2052 GCA_965601905.1 uncultured bacterium
GTTCGGGACGAAGTGCGCAAGACCGGCGGCATTCAAGCAGATTATTCTCGAATACCACCGAGCTGTACTCCCCAAAACGCCGTTCAAAGACACATTGCGGCTTCTAACGAGCGCTATGAACTCGGTGGACTAATACAGCAAGTATTGTAAGGCGGTCGGAATAAATAGAAGGAACAACCAGCCGACGAGCTCAAGAAGCTCGAGTGGGAGCAGAAGGAATCGGGGAAGGTCCGCGTAGAGGCGCCGCGATGATAAAAGAGATGACTCGCGCCTAGCGCATGATCGACTTGATCGATCCCCAGCTCGCCGATTGCGTGCCCACCGTGCATTCGGGATCGCTCACACCGTAATTCAGGTAAAAACTATTGATAGCTATGCACTGCTCGACCGGGTACCCCGGCTCGCAGTTGGCGAATTGATATACGCCGATATCTGGATGCGCGACTATTCCAATGGATGAATGCGCCGTGTCGGTCACGAAGAGCTGGTGACGGAGCACCCAGTGCCAATTCCACTGGCATTTAAGATAGCAGAGCGAGGCGTAACAAACATCGCCATCGCATACAAAGCCCGGATTACCGGGAATCCCCGTCCAGACAAAGTCATTCAATATGTGTGTCGACCGCATGACGTTGTGTGGATACTGAATACCGAACTCGACGCATATCTGCCCGCGTTCGCTCGGTGAACACCAGAGCCACATCTCGACGCTATAGATCGGTGTGCCGGAAGCGCACCACCAGCTCCGCTCCTCATCGGTAAAGAGGCCGATATATCCATGCTGCGGCTGGGCATGGATCGAGCCTCCCGCGGCCGGCATTGCGAAGCATACTATGAGAATGAGAATGCATTTCATGTTGTTGCCTCCTGCACTGCCATGACGCTTTATTATATCATAGGGGCTGCTGAAAAAGTCGTCCTTTCTATTCGAAGCGCATAGGAGTTTCCTGCTCCCTCTTTTCTTCTTTTCCTCTTTTCCTCTATCACCTCCCTTACCCGATTCCTATGTCAATTTCATCACCGCCCGGTTCAGGTTCATGCCCATCAGTCCCATCCGTACCCAGATCTCCTCGCCATCGGGGATGGAATAGAGAATGCGCTCGAGTCCGTACCGCGTTTTCGCCGTTCCGATCAATCCCTCGATACGATTTCGTTTCTTCTGTTTCCGCTTCATCCAGGCTTTCTCTTTCTTATCAGGTTGCCCTCTCGGTCTTCCCAGCGGCTTGAACGCAACGCCGATCTCCTCTTTTTTCAGGTAGCGCCGGTTATCCATCGAACCGAAGATCTTATCCGCTATCACTGCCTTCGGCTTTTTGCCGAACCGCTCCTCGTATTGTTCAACACTGCCCTTTAAATGCCCCGATTCGTTGTAAGCATCGAACGAGAAGTGATCGAGAAAACCGTACCCGTCAACCTCGCTCAGCACCACCTTCGGTCCGAACTCCACATCCTTGCCATCCTTGCCCCGCACGATCGGCCGTACCTGCGGACGATGTATGCTCACGATCCGATTCTCCACTCGCTTGACTCGCTTCTCCCACATCTCCTGCTGCTGAGCATAGAGACACCGGATCACCGCCACCTTCGCCGCTACATTCTCTTTGAAATCTTCCAGTTCAGCCGGCATCCGCTCCAAGAGCTCCTCAATCTGCCCCAGGTTCCTCCGCACGAACCGCAGCATCTGCCCCTGGACTTTGCGAATGTACCGCTTCGTCTTCTTCAGTCTCTTGGTAAAAGCCATATATGCCCACTTACCGGCCCGGCGGTAGGTGCGTACCTGCTCCCTGAGCCCCGCCTTGCGTTTCACCCGCAGAATCGTCTTGCACAGCCACTCCCGCGCCTCATTGAGCAGCTTGCAGTCGGTCGGATAGCTGATATTGGCTGGAACCACCGTCGCATCAACCAACTGCTCTTTCGCCCGAATCAGGTTGTGCTCCAGCAGCACTCGAAACACCTCACCCTCGAAGAGGGCGAAAAACTCCCGCCCCAAGCGCCGCCGCATCTTCGAGAGCAAACTCGGATGGATAATCTTCCCCCCGGTGTCAAACTGAT